>NZ_JAUSCG010000053.1 GCF_030651615.1 Methanocalculus sp. | reverse complement strand
CGGCTCTGCTGCACTCACAAAGACATCATCAAGCGAGAGCTCTTCGATCAGATCCTTTGTCTTCTGGTAATCATCAGCTGACTCACCCGGATATCCAACAATAAAACTTCCGGCAACCTTCAATCCATGCTTCCGGCAGCGCTTCACAGCTTCTCTCACCTGTCCGACAGTAGCCCCTTTCCGCATCTTCTTCAGGATATCCTCGCTCCCCGACTCAATACCAAAGAAGACCCAGCCGATCGTAGAATCACGGATCGCATCCAGTACTTCATCGGTGATGCAATCAACCCGTATATCCGGGGATGAAAGATTCTTTGGCCCCATTATCCCTGCAATACCCTTCAACAGATCGACAAAGGCAGGAACATTCATCCTGCCATGCTCAGATGCATAGAGTGAGCCGGTTCCTCCTGATATTGAGATACGATTCGCACCGGCATCCTTGAATGCCTGCACCTCGGTGAGGATATCTTCAATACTTCTGCTTCGGATATCCTGACCAAAGTATCTGGGCACCTGGCAGAACCCGCATCCTCCAATACAACCGCGATGCGTCTCGATATAGACATTTGCACCCCTGACTTTTTGATCTTTAATATCAGATGGGATGAGAGGTAAAGGGCGTTTCATTGAAGACGGGGATGAAGGGCCGGTATAGAGCATTCCTTCTTCACCCATATATCCAATTCCCGGAATATCGGGAGATGGACCATTTCTTACCAGAAGGGGTGTGGTCACCTCCCCCTCGCCAACAACAACAGCATCAGGAGCTAATTCCCCAAGTACCATTGCCGGGTGTGCAGAGACAGGGCCCCCCACATAACACCTGCCACCTCTCTTCCGATGAGATGCGATGAGATTTTTGATGCGTTCATCCATGAGATGCTGAGTGGAATAGAGCGAAATGACAAGTATAACATCTGCCTCTGTTTCTTCGATTGAACGTGATATGGATACCTCATGACCATGTTCCCTGAGTACTCCACCGATCACCATGGCACCATAGGTGACAATATCCGGAGAGATAACCTTGACCTGCATGTTTAGAGATTTATGAAAGGACAAAGGCATAAACACACTGCCTTGTTAGTACGATCGATACCTTTTTGACTTTATGCGCATATGAGTAAATATTACCAAAAACAGGTGATAGATAATGCCAGGATTTGACAGAACAGGCCCCCGTGGAAAGGGACCGATGACAGGACGGCGGACGGGACGATGCGTTACCCCGGCAGCCGATGCACAGGGTGCAGTACAGAATGAATTGCCAAACCTCGGCCTCGGCAGAGGCGGTCTACCTCGTGGAGGTGGAAGAGGATTAGGCAGAGCGTGGGTACAACGGCGATTTGTGTAAACCGATAAAACACAATGGCAATGGAAAGACAGAAGAGTTATTCACATACTCCCAGTGTAATATGTTCAACTCCCTGCTCATTGCCATACTTTTCCCCCTCCCCTCTTCAGATAAAAAAATCAATTTTCTAAATTGATTATTAAATATGAGATCTGATATCATCATAGATCCATAGAAAGTTTTAAGTATTTGTGCGCATATGAGTATATATTACCAAAAGAACAGGTGATAGATAATGCCAGGATTAAATGGAATGGGACCCAACGGAATGGGACCGATGACAGGACGGCGAATGGGGCGATGCGTTACCCCGGCAGCCGATGCACAGGGTGCAGTACAAAATGAAAAGCCAATCTTCGGCCTCGGCAGAGGCGGGATCCCGTGTGGATGCGGCAGAGGATTTGGTGGAGGAAGAATGCGGGGAGGAAGATTCACCCAACCCGGTAACCAGACAGAGGTGCAAGAGTGAAGATCGGAATCGCAATGGACGGGACAAGAGTGTCAGAACATTTCGGACACTGTCAGAAGTATGCAATATTCAATGCTGAAAACAGTATGATCATACGGGCTGAAGACCTTGACAGCCCAGGTCATGAACCGGGAAAACTTCCAAGATTCCTTGCAGAACATGGTGTAAACCTTGTCATTGCAGGTGGTATGGGTCCCCGTGCCATTGACCTCTTCCACGAGAACGGAATTGATGTCATCCTTGGAGTCGCCGGAGATGTTGATTTCGTCGCACAGGAGTATATACGCGGAAATCTCACACCCGGAGAGAGCACATGCCATCACGGCTCTGAAGAAGAATGTGGATCCGAAGAGAAGGGATCGGTCATCTGCGTAACAGCAAAAGCTCCAGGCATGGATGCTGCTGTTGAAGAACGATTTGGTCGCGCTCCCTTCTTCACCTTCATCGATCTGAAGACAGCGACAGTTGATTCTATTCCAAATGCCTTTGCTGATGCATCAGGCGGGGTAGGCCCCCGGGCAGTTTCTGTTGTCATGGAGCATGGCGCACAATTCCTTATCACCGGACAGATGGGAGGAAATGCCGCTGAAGCACTTACTGCAAGCGGAATCAAGGCGTACTCCTATCGGGGCGACGGTACTGTCGCTGATGCAGTGAAAGCGTACCTTGCCGGAAACCTGACGAAATTAGCCTGATCTTTGTGTCTTATGAAGATCGTGATCGCAAGCGGAAAAGGAGGGACTGGCAAGAGCACAGTGGTAGCAAATCTTGCATATTCACTCGCAGAAAGACAGCCGGTCACCGTTGTTGATTGTGATGTGGAGGAGCCAAACCTCCACCTCTTCTTCCCCGGTCCTTCAGAGGACCTCCCGGTAACCGTCCGCATCCCGGAGATCGACATAAAAAGATGCAATTTCTGCGGAGCATGCGGAGATTTCTGCCGGTATGGTGCATTGACCATCTTTAAGGACCGCCATCTCTTCCTCCCGGAACTCTGCCATTCATGCGGCGGATGCCAGTTAGTCTGCCCCATAGGTGCCATTCATGAAATTGACAGAGAGATCGGAGTGGTGCAATGCAGAACGCCATCACCCTCACTGACCCTGATCAGCGGAGTGCTGAATGAAGGGGAAGTTCAGGCACCTTCTGTTATTAAAAAGGCAAAGAGTCTCGCAGAAGGTTGCCCGCTCATTCTCTATGATGCATCACCAGGGATCGCCTGCCCGGTCATTGAGACGCTGGAAGGAGCAGATTTTTGTATTCTGGTGACCGAATCAACACCATTTGGCCTTCATGATATGGAACTTGCATATCGTGCTGCAAAAGAACTCGGAATTCCGGCGGGGGTTGTGATTAACAGAAGTGATGGAGAGGATGAAGCAATCCAGAACTTCTGCGCAGCTCATTTGATACCAGTGCTAATGACGATCCCATTTGATCGCAAGATTGCAGCCATACAGAATGCCGGAGGGCTTATCACCCATGAGCTTCCTGAATGGAAGCAACGGTTCACCGAACTCTTCCGGAAGACTGTCGCACACATGGAGGTGGTTACGTGATCCGGATTGCTGTCATCAGCGGAAAAGGAGGTACCGGCAAGACGATGGTCACCTCTGCACTCGCAGATATCAATACAAAAAAACAGGTACTCGCAGACTGTGATGTTGATGCTGCAAACCTTGAGCTCCTGCTTTCACCTACGCGGCTCACTACAGAACCGTTCAATGGTCTTGATGTAGCACGAATTGATCCCACCCTCTGTATCGGTTGTGGCATCTGCGCCAATTCCTGCGCCTTTGGTGCAATCAGTATGAAGGATGACTATGCAATTGTACATCCTATTCATTGTGAGGGATGCGGCCTCTGTTGTTATGTCTGTCCAGAAGGTGCTGCTCTGATGGAACGGAGAGTCTCCGGAGAGATCTATACTTCTACAACAGACTGTGGTCTTCTTGTTCATGCCCGTCTCTTTCCGGGTTCGGGCACTTCAGGTCTTCTCGTCCATGAAGTTAAGAAGAGGGCACTGACCATAGATCCTTCAGCCGAGGTACTCCTCGTTGACGGACCACCCGGTATCGGCTGCCCACTCATCTCAACAGTCAGCGGGATGAATGCGGTACTGATCGTAACAGAACCGAGCGTCTCTGCCCTTCATGACGCAAAACGCCTGGTAACAGTCTGCCGAAGATTTGATCTCCGTATCCTTATGCTGATCAACCGGTTTGACCTGCTTGACCAGATCACCCGGGAAATTGAATCATATGCTCGAGAAGAGAAGATCCCAATCATCGGGAAGATCCCCTTTGATCCAGCAGTTGTGACAGCGGTCAGGCAGGGTATCCCGATCACAAGAACCGATAGTCCGGCATCAAAAGCATTCTTAACGATCTGGGATCAGATCAGATAGGAACTTGAGATCTCATGACACTACAGGACGAGAGAGGGTGTTGCGGGAAGCGACGCGGTCGGCCACGTGTTGCCCGCACAATCGATAATGAAGGAAGATTTCGGTGCTTTGCACCTCTCTGCGGAACCAGAACGATAAGTGACCAGCAGATTCTCCTCCTTCCTGAAGAACTGGAAGTCCTGAGGCTTGTTGATCTCCTCGGACTTGAACAGGAAGAGGCTGCAAACACCCTTGGAATCTCAAGAAAAACACTCTGGCGTGACCTGCATGAAGCCAGAAGAAAAGTTGCCGATGCACTTGTACATGGAAAGACCATTCGAATCCTCGGTTGTTTGCGGCAGGGTGCGGAAGAATGCCCTCCTGACAGACAACCGGTATAATTGGGTCAATACCTCATATTCAACTTTTTTTCATCGTACTATCAGCAATTCCTGCATAATTTATGTGGAGAGTGTCAAATATCTTAAGATACATATGGTAATTCATGCATCGCGCGGGAGATATACCTGAGTTATTCCTTGATCACACGATAATACGAAGACGGATTAGATCCATCACACCAGAAGAGTCTGAGCTACTCTTCAATGAGTTGATTCTTCATACAATCTTTCAGAGGAGGATAACGACCGACCCCGCATTCCGATGGAGCATCTGCACAACAATCGCTTCAGATGCAGAGACATCAGAGATGCTTCGCCGCGCAATTATTGATACGATGAGTGATCGAAAAGATCACGCTGAACAGAGTTCTTTTAAAAACTCCACAATAACCGATTGCCAAAACACTATCTGCACCCTCTTCTCAGATGAAACCGCACTCCCTCTCCACTACTGGGAGACTAAATGGGCAGGAATGATCTACCAGACGATCGCATATCCAACTGCAATCCAGACATCACCACCTGAAAGGCAGGGATTACTCCATCCGATGGATCGCGCGATCATCTCGGCGTTCATGCAGGAGAAAGATGCAGAAACATTCTCGAAAATTACCGAAGATCTATCCGCTTCAGATCCCCTCACAGATGCCATCACCGATGTTGCATATCGATGGTTTTTGGCATTATCATATGATGAACAACTCTCTATCCTGAATAAGACGTATCCCGAAGATGGATGGACACCTCTCATCCGGACACTCAGCATGTTTGAACAGTCCACCGATGCCCTGATTGATGGAGCCAGGTACTGTTCTGCGACACATCTCATTGAAGCTGCCCGCGAACTCTATTCATATGCATTATCCAGAACAGAAGATCCGGTGCAAAAACAGATCTGTTACAAAGAGATGGGGCTGTTATCGCGGAACCTCGGAGATGCGGAACGTGCCTTTCCGGAGTTTCAGTCAGCTCTTGAAGCTGCCCGTGAAGTGAAGGGCAGTGATGCAGGATCGTTCAACGATGAACTCATCTACCTCTGCGAAGTCGCAGACAGGCTTGGTCTTTCTCAAGAGGGCGATGGGATGTATGATCGTCTCATCAGGATCGCTCACAATCTATATGGAGAGGAGAGAAGACGTCTGCTCATCCAGATAGCAACCTCATGCAGACGATCCGGATGGTTTGACCGCGAGTATGCGATCATCGAAGAGTTGATCGGAGAAGAAGATCTCAACAACACAGTCCTCTCCCGGCTGGATACACTCAACAGATCAATGCAGAGAGACGGAACCCTGAACCATGCACTTCTCAAAGACCTTGAGGCAGGAGCAGAAGCTGAGTACACACTCATTCGAGGCATCCTCGCCTTCGGTGCTTTTCAGTTCAATGACGCCCTCACATGGTTTAAACGATCGGTCACTGTAAAAAACCGGCCTGACACCCGTCTCTGGGTTGCACGCGCCTCATGGTATGCAGACATCCGGGATTTGCATAGTTCTGCTGGTAAAGATGATCTCCTCGAAACCCGTATTATCCGCAGAATACTTGAGACACAGAGCATTCAGGATGCAGCGGAAGTACTGATTGCGGATGGAAAAGAGGATGGAGAAGAGTATGATGGTCTTCTTATCCTTATTGAAGCAATGAGAGGAGACGATCTGACCGACCGGATATCTTCATTGACAGAATTGATACAGAAAGCTTCAGTTGCACAGAGCAAGAAGACATACCTCCTCAGAATCACCGGAAAAGTACTCTCTGAATGTGGGATTAAAACTGCAATTACACTCTTTCGAAGAGCACTTAAGACTACAACAGATAAAGAGTCACGTGCACAGCTCCTCTCTGAGATTGCGTACTGGCATGAAAGTCAGGGGCAGATTACCCGGGCACTGGATGCATACAACCATGCGGTATCAGTCGTCACAAAGTTTCCCGGAGCATGGTATGGACTTGCCCGAATGCATGCACAGAATGGGGAGTTTGATGCAGCAATGGAATCCATCGATACAGCTCTTGGTTTAATGCCAGAGAACGAAGAATATCATCTTCTGAAGAGAGATCTCACCATGTTGAACGATACACAGGATCTTGATCAGGAGAGAAAACATCAGATAGATATCCTTGACAGACATCTCTTCATCTGGGGCGATCATGTACCTGAAACATTCATAAGGCGGTATCAGAACCTGATCATACCAGACACTGATGAAAGGCTTTCTGAGAGAGACGATAAAGCCGGACCTGTTATGAGATCAAGGGGAGACGTAATTCAGGTAAGAAACGGTGTTCTGCACGATCTAATAAAATAAAAAAAAAGACGTGAGGAGAATGAAACGGCTTATTATCATCATTGTCATTGCTCTTGCATTCTCTGTTTTCTATACCATCGGAGACATACCAGGGGATCAGATTCAATCAGAAGATCCTTATGCAGCACCAGACAGTCGGTTGTCATTACTCGCAATCCTTCCTCTGACCGGTGATGATGTAATGCTTGGATCTGCCCAGCAGTATAGTATCAGGAGAGGAATGATACAATCACAGGATCACCCAATTACTCTTCATTTCGCAGACTCACAAGGGGACCCGGAGATAGCCGTAAACATACTTCTGGATCAGATGGAGAGAGGGATTATCCAGGGTCTCATCGTCTCGGGAAGAGAAGTAAGTGAGGCAATCATCCCTTATGCTGAGGAGTATGGCATACCGATGGCAATAATAGCCGCCCCCATTCCTCCACAGGAAGATGAGGGGAAGAGATATATCATCAGGTTTACTCCTCCCATAGAGACTGAGATTTCAACACTTGAACCATTTCTTGCAGATTATACCGATATCGCTGTCCTCTATCCCGACACTGAAGAGGGGATGGAACTAGCCACCCTGATGCAGGATCTCTCAAAAGGAAGGAACGTGAGGATGGTTGAATATAACCAGACTGATGAAGATTTCTCAGCACTCATACGGCCTCTTCAGGCTATGCCACCAGAGATCTATATCATTGATGGTGTGGTGAAGGTTAATGCACTTATATCAGCAATAAAAAGCCGTGGGGCCAATCCGGTAATCCTCGTATCTGAGCGGAGCAGTATAGTACTCAGGATAGAATCCCCTCATCTGGCAGAGGGAGTCTTTGTCCTCACACCCTCGATGTCACAAAGCCATCCGCTCTTTTCTGAGGATCTTATGATGCAATTCAAGAGCCCTATTAGTAGTATTGCCGAGGCATTTGATGCAGCCAATACCCTGTCATCACGCATATCCTCCTGTAATGGAGAAGCCGAATGTGTTGTAGGATGGTACTGGAACCGGGAGTATGAAGGTGCACTCGGGAACGTTTGCTTCGATGAGGAGAGGAGAGCCACGTATCGGTTTGAGATAGTCCAGATCCGAAACAGAGAGACTGAAAGTGTTAAAGCGATCACCGCACCACCGATGTCCGTCTACATTCTGATCGATTCCGGCTCCAAAGAAGACTGGTTCATTGATGAGGTGAAAAGAGGAATCGACCCCGCTCTTTCAGTGATCAATTCACCTGCAACGATAACACTCCCTTTAGCGATGAGTAGCGGTATTCCATCCCTTTTTGATGCACAGGTCACAGTCCTCTATGACAGAGAACCACCGGACAAGGCAACCGTGATCGGAAAAGTAACCATCACCCCGGATGGCAGAACCACGATATCAGCAGATGGTACTGAACCTCAAATATCAATTGGCATTGATAACGAGGCGTACATCACCAGGTGCTTTACTATTCCTGACATCAGAAAACAGACCGGAGGTGGCAATAAAACCATATCAATCCTCTCAAATGGAGCATATGAAGAAACTATTGAGATTGTACGAACTACAGCGAACTCTTTCGGATACACAATAGGAACAGATCTTACCTATCAGGATGAACACGGGATCAGAGATGCCATCAGTACAATCATGATGAGCAACCCTGATGCCCCCCTCTTCGTCTCTGCAGGCACCCCACACGAAGCATCACTGATCATTATGGAGTCACGGGAAGCAGGCTATGCTCCGGATGCAATCTTCACCATCGGTGATGCCTGGAGATCAGATTCATTCATCAGGAACACAGGCCTCTTCTCCGAAGGGATCATGGCCGCCACCATCTATAGAAGAGAGAGTGTCAGTGAATCCCAGACGATCCGTGATGTAAATTCACGTATGGTCCGGCAGACGGGTAGAGAGGTAAACGACATCTCTGCGCGCGCATTCACAGGTATCATGATGATTGCCGAAGCAGCAGAGAGGGGAGGGGATACAGATCCCTTCGCAGTATCAACAGCCCTCCAACAAAGTCGGATGACCACCGAATATGGAGCACTGTATGACGGATCAACATATGTAGCCCAGATAAGATCCGGAGTATACCGGATCGTACAGTAACAAGACTGTCCGACCATACGCCTTGTAAGAGAGAGATGATATAATCAAAAAGAGATACGTACAGGATGGCACGTGAACTGACACCCTTTGACATCACACTCCTCAGAAAACTTGCACCGGAATGTGAAGACCTCATCTGCAATGGCACCAGAACCGAATTCAGGTCAATTCTGCCACCTCTTGCAAACCATTACTCCACAGACGAACAGGACTTTGTTAACCGCCTTTCACGTTTAAATGATGATGAATTTACATACCTGGTGGGAGAGATCAGAAATGGTCATGAGAGTGTCGGCTGCATCTCTCCACTCTACTTCTCAACCCTCCTCGATCTTGTAACCGAAAGACTCTCAAAAAGAGTCAGTCAGGAACTTGTATCAATCTATGAGAACGATGAAGGGTGTGGATAAGAGTTAGAGAATTATATCCCGCATCTCAAGGACCGAGAGTATCCGCTGCTGCTGCTCTTTTCCCCGGGTGCAGAAGAACTGGTATTTATATCCGACATCACGGTAGATAACGCAGTCAGAACAGATGCATCCCTTCTCCTCATCGGAGATGCAACCATTCCTGCTCTTTCCAAGTGTGCAGAATACACGATCATCTGCCTTTTCTGCACACTCCCGGTAGGTGGGACAGGTAGGGCAGAGACAATGTTTCTTTCGGGTGAGGATGATTCCGGCACGCTCGGCACTACTAAGGATGAGCGGCTGATCGGTCACGAGCGCAATATACTTTTCAAACTTATCAATATCCATTCTGATATCCCTCACCGTCTGAGGGGTGTACCACATTAAAAAAGTATCGTTTCGGGAAGCAATTGAGATCAGGATCTCAACAGTTCATTGATTGCAGTAGAGACGATTTTTGGGAGAGACTCACGTCCAAACGTCTCAGAGCTGAGAACCATATCATAACAGGAGAGATCAGTTATATCAATCCCATAGTAGGTGCGGTACCGTTGTGCTTCTGATCGTTCCCGTTCAATCGTAACAGCAGCTGCGGTATCGCCATCCTGAATATCCCGCTCTGCAATTCTTCTGGCACGGCATTTCGGACTTGCAGTAAGCCATATCCTGAGATGAGCGTTCCCAACCATTCTTCCTGCAAGACGTCCCTCAACGATGATATCATCTGAGTTCATTCCGATCTCTTTCTGCCGCTCATCAATCTGATGATCAATTGACGGGTCGCTCTCGGCAAGCCTGCCAAATGATCCGAGATCCAGATCACGCTCACGTGCACACTCTCGAAAGACCTCACCTGCGGATATGAATCTGAACCCATATTCAGAAGCGAGGGCTCTCCCAAGAGAGGTGGTTCCACTACCAGGAAGGCCGCTGATCGTGATTCGCATCAGATGCCCCCAATATTGAGAGCTTTTCTGATCACCTGGCTGACGGTCAGCGAACAGACCATATACCAGAGAATCCATGCGGGAATGATCCAGAGTGCCAGATCATTCAGCGCGATGATCCCCTTAAACGGGAAGACAATTGCAGACTGAATAGTCAGTACAGTGCCATTCTCAATCTCATGAAGACTCTGAAGAAGCCAGAAGAAGATCGGGACTGTCACAAGTATGATATATGCCATTGGCTTGAACTGCTGTTGAGACATCTCAAGCTGATCCTTCATCATGGCATCACGTTTTACCTCAAGCTTTTTAATCGCCTTCTCATCCTCTGCCAGTTGTGCCTCGCGGTACTTCATCTGGAAATCTTTCATCTTCGCCTGCACATCCTGCATCTTCTCATAATCGATCGTATACTTCTGAATCAATGATGAGTACAATCCGGTCAGGGCTGAGAGAAAGAGGATGACAACGAAGAATGGAAGCCCAAAGGTATCGGAGAGAGGTCCAAGTGCAAGATCTAATATCCCGGCAATACCGTTACGCACCCACTCAACAGCATATGCCATCATCAGGCCAAATGCCAGAATGAAAGCGATATACATCCCATACTTCTTCAGGTCTATCATGTCCAAACTCCCGGATTATTTCAGGATAGTTACTAGCGCTTTAACACCATGTTCAAGAAGATGATCAGCATTTGTAACAAATGCAACGGTGCAACCGGTTAACATCGCATATGCTGCGGCAAATGAACGGTTCATCTGCTGGTGTTCACGAATTGAGGCTGCCCCTTCCATATCCCGGACACGGGATGTATCGGAGAGGCGTCTGAGAAGAATCTGATCATCATCAGTTTCAACAAGGACGATGGTGTCCGGCATCAGGGCAGTGAGCACCCATTCCGGAAGACCGGCAAGGTAACCTGCCGGTGTCTTCACCGATGCATGAGTATCGATGATGACATTCCCATCGATTGCTGCAATCTTTTCTGCTGCCAGCTTCTGAAGGCGTTTCTGAATTGTGCGATCGAGTCTCCTCATCTGATCGCGATCCTGAGCAAGCCCCTCTGCGCAAGCCACCTCAAACATAAAAGAACCGAAGTTGATGTTCTGGTAAGGAACACCAGCTTCTGAAAGGCTCTCCATTGCCTGCGTGATCACCGTCGTCTTTCCGACACCGGGAACACCTGTTATGATAATCTTCTTTCCTGCCATGCTGTTTTCACTCCTTTCCAAAGAATGACCGCATAAACGGATACATCTCCATAATCTGCTCGCTTGCGATCTGCTCATACAAACGATAGACGATACTGACCGTCAGCAGCAGACCGGTTCCACCAACTGCACCTATCACACCAAAGAGGTTTGCTGCAATCGAGAGAACACCAACAAAGACACCACCAATGACGGTGACTCGTGGAATATACCTGTCAAGGTACCGCTCAAGCACCTGCGGACTGCGGCGATATCCGGGAATATGCATACCACTGTTCTGAATCTGGCGTGCGACATGACTTGAATCAAGACCTGCAGTCTTCACCCAGAAGAGAGCAAAGATTGCACCGCCGACGACCATAAAGATGGTATCGATCCCAAGACGAATTAATACCTCCCACGGCGCGTGGCCAAGATCGCTCATCCACCACATCCAGTCCTGAGGAGTGTTGATCGGAGCAAGGAAGTACATAAGACCGTCAATTGGTTGCGTTCCGTCAAAGTTACCAAATATGGTTATGCCCACGCTTGAGAGGAACATACCAAACATCTGGATATTTGCCTGGAGGACACGGACAAGGATCATCGGAAGCACACTGGCATAGATGAGTTTTACCGGGAATTTTGCCCTGGAACCCCTGACATTTGCATGAGCAAGGGGGATCTCGATCCGTGTCGATTCGACATAGACGATCACGAGGAAGATGACAATGGTCGTTATCAACGCAATGATATCAGCTGTAAAGTACTGAAGGAAATTTCCTCCGTCAAATGCGATTGCAAAGAGACGCGGGAAGAAACCAATTGGGTAGGGATCAGTCACCGGCAGCCAGTTAAAGAATCCGTTGATAAGACCCTGTGAAATACTTGCAACGATGAAGAGCCCGACACCTGATCCAATACCCCATTTCGTCACCACTTCATCCATCAAAAAGATCAGAACACCACCAAGGCAGATCTGAAGGAATATCAGGAGGGATACTGCAAAGAGGCTGCCTCCAAAGAAGGCAGCAGCTATTACCGGATCCGGCTGAAGAAATCCGCCAACCAGATTTGGTGCTGCTTCAAGGATGATCATCACAAAGATGAGCATCTTCTGCATACCCATGTACATAACCTGCCCACGGGCATCAGACGTATCAAGGGGAATCAGGTCAGCACCTTTCAGAAGCTGAAGGACGATGGAAGCCGTAACAATCGGACCAATACCAAGATGGACAATTGATCCGCTTGCACCGGCAAGGAGTGCACGATAGAACTCAAAGATATCCATTGAGTCCGGCGCAAGTCCGAAGACCGGTATGTTTGTCAGAACAAAATACAGAAGCAGAATAGCAGCGGTCCATATCAGCTTATTTTTAAAGTGGACATGCCCTTCAGGTGCCTTCACCGCCGGCATCTTTGCCAGCAGAGGCTCCATTCGATCCAGCAGCTCTCCCATAGGTCACCAAAAAAATGTTAGAGGGCCAATGCCTGGCCACCGAGCTCTTCGATCTTTGCTTTTGCACGTTCAGAGAAGGTATCTGCAGAGATATTCATCTTATGATGAACCCTGCCTCCTCCGAGGATCTTCTCGATACCGAGATCCCGTGCATCGAGGACGACAACACCGGCCTCCTCGCGTGCGATTCCCTGCACAACCAGCATGGGAATCATCTGGTCGATCTCACCAATATCGAGGACCGTTGGATCAACAGACGTCGGTGAGACGAATCCATGTTTACCTTCACGCTTGCCAAGAAGATGGAATCGGGTGAAGTTATGGTCACGCCATCCTGCGGCTCCACGACCTCCCCTGTTTCCAGCACCACGACGGTTCTTATGAGTTCCGCCGCCGCATGTTCTTGATCCACGATATTTTGATCGCTTATTGACTGGCATTCCCAACTCACCTCATCTTATACAGAAGAGAGTTAATCTCCCTGCCATAATAACCGAGCGCTCCACCCTGGTTAAAAGTCCGCTTGATGGTCTTATAACCCTTTCTTGGTGGATGCATCCGGAGTACCGGTTTTAATTCCGGAATATCCTTCTGCTTGACTTCACCATGTGTGAGTGCTTCGGCAAGTTCACTGACGGACGCATACGATGATGCGCTCTTCAGATATTCATCCGTTAAGGGTTTGTTGCCAAGAAGGCGGCCGCGAGTCCTGAGAATCGTCTCAAGAGTCTCTGCGTTGACCTCTCCATAGGCAACAAAGTCCTTCACTTTTCTGATCATCCCGAGGTACTCAGGAGTCTCAGGGATGAGGACACAATGGTTGATGTGGTGGAGACGAAGCATCTTCAGCGTCTCTTTAATTTCGTGGCGGGTATTGACAACGCCGCGCACCTGCACGACTGCGTACATTAGTGCCGCCCTCCCCCAATACGAACCATATTCGTCGCTTTCAATGCCTCATACGTTGCTTTGGCATAGTTGATCGTTGTCCGGGTGTTGCCTTTGCTCATCGACCAGACATCTCTGATACCTGCAAGACCAAGCACCTTCTTTCCAATCTCACCGGTCACAAGGCCGATACCCTGTGGTGCAGGCTTCAGGGTGACAACGACACTGCCTGCCTTTCCTTCAACCTGCATTGGGATCGAGTGGACATTGCCACATCCACATTCCCAGCTTCCACAACCTCTCCGTACCTTGATGATATTCAGTTTGGCATTGACAATCGCCTTTCGTATTGCTGTGCCTACCTGAACATCTTTTCCCTGACCAAAGCCGATGAATCCATCGCGGTTTCCAACAACAACGACAGCACGGAATTTAATCCTCCTGCCGGAGTCGGTCATCCTCTGCATCATATCGATGGAGAGGACCTCATCACTGAGATCAGGGAGGAAAATATCGACGATACCTGCCTCTTTGATCGGGTGTCCACTGGAGAGCACCTCGTCAAGGGTTGAATATTCACCTGCGACGACTGCTTTTCCAAGGCCGGTGACAGGGATCCATTCTTCGCGTTCCATTGCCATGTCACTCAAGCTCCTTCATAATGGCATCTGCCACCTCTTCCACATTTGCAACGATTCCGCCGGCCCGATCAGGGGAATATTCGGCGATGTGCACACCTTTGACACGATCGTCGTCAGGGAGGATCTCCTCACCGTACGGGATATCAAAGCCAGCCTCGATTGCTCCTTTCAGAGCTGCAAAGACCCTGGCACCTTTTGTTGCATGGTTCAGACCGATATCAAGGATACCACCTTCATATCCCGCCTTCTGTGCGCGAACCGCACAGAGCATACCGGTGAGGTATGCAGCAGGGGTATTACGGGTATATCCGGTGTATCCGAATTTTGAGAGTTCACCACTGGTTGCTGATACAAGGGTCCGGTCTCCGGTCATCTCTGCAACAATGAGCTGTACGATGATCTGACCTGAAGTTTTTCGAACCACAAACCGTGGCCTTCTTGAGATGATAAGGCGCATCCGCTGATAATAATCAGTCCTACCTTCTTTTCGTCTCCTGAACGGAACGAAATATCGTGCACTTGTCGCCATATCAGTTCACCTTCCCGGTATGCTGTTCAATATTCTGCTTTAAATGGGAGACATTCCTGAACTGGCCACCTGCTGCACGGCGATAGAATTTCCGATAGACCGAACGGTCAATGGAACCGGTATCGCGCATCTCGCGAAGGGTTGTTCTGAGTGCCCGGATCTTCTGAATCCATACCCTCTTTGAGGGTGTACGTGCACCTTTTGCACCCTTTCTCCGACCATGCCCTTTGCAATGGCCATAGGCACGCTTTGCCATCCGGAGGCGTGCCCGTCCACGGCTGACACCTTTCTTCTGGTGTGCTGTGATGGCGCCCTCTTTGATGAGAGCCCGGATATCCTCACGGGATACAGCATTTGCGATCTCAGTAAGCTGCTCGGGATCAAACCAGACACGGTTCTCTCCACAGTCAAGAATCACTGCGGCAATGCGTTTCTGGCTAACGAGATTACTCATCGTCATCCACCTCTTCTTCAACTGCAGGTACTTCAGAGGCAACTGCTCTTGGGTTAAGTACTTTGAACCCACCTGAGATTGCCTTTGCCTGAATAACCATCCGCTTCTTCATGCCGACAGTGCCACCGATCCTGACCGCAGTGGTCTGTGGATCGAGGGATTCAAGTGTAGCTGCTGTCTGCACAAGTGCTTCCTGTAATCCGCATGGATGATAACCTCTGACGGCAACAGGTCCTGCAAATCCTGGGGAGGGGATTCTGCCCTTCGCTTTCTTCTGTTTACGCTGTTTACTCTGACCGCCACGGGGTCTGCGCCATACATCCTCAAGTTTTGATTTGGCTTTCAGGCACTGGCGCTTGAAATCTCCCCGTTTTGCCTGGCGATCCCGAATCAGCTTTTTAATAGCAACCATCTGGATCACGCCTTCTGTACCCTGTATATGCCATCCTGGAAGACCCTCGGATCACGCTTTCTGATCTTTGTAGCTTTCTCAATGTTGGCGGCGGTATTACCCACCTTTTCCTTATCGATACCTGTCACCGTCACCTCATCCGATCCAATCATCACAGTAACGCCGTTATGGATCTTTGCATTCCGGGCCATCTTCTCACCAAGGAAATTCCCGATCTCAAGAATTCCCGGGTGGAGTTTAAGCTGAATCGGAAAGTGACTGTAGACGACCTTCATCGAAAACTCGTAACCAACGGTTACACCGATGCACATGTTGTGAATATGGGAAGCAAAGGTTCCGACCATCGCATAGACAGTCTTTCTTCCAGACCCTGTACTAATCACTACATGTCCATCCTCGATGACGATAGAGATGTTTGGATAGTACATTGATCGCTGAAGTTCACCTTTTGGTCCCTTCACTACAACCATATCTCCACTCATCGAAACCTCGACACCAGCCGGGATCTCGATCTTCTCAATGGTTACCATCTCAGAGCACCTCAGTAGACATATCCAATCAGCTGTCCGCCGATTCCAGCCATTCGCGCCTGTTCATGAGACATGACACCCTGAGAGGTCGTGAGCATGAGAATGCCAAACCCTTTGGCAGGGAGGTACCGTGTCTCCCATGATTCCATGTCTTCGGTCTTTACAGCGAACCGGGGCGATATTGCGCCACATTTATTGATCCTGCCTGTCAGCTGGATCGTAAACTGTCCACCCCGGCCATCGTCAATATATTCGAAGCCGGCAATGTACCCGTTCTCCTGCATGATGCCAAGCATTGCACCAAAGAGCTGGGATGCCGGCTCTACTGTTACCGTAAGCCTTCCAGCATCACCTGCATTTTTCATGGCGCTCATTGCATCGGCAATTATGTTCTGTCGTGTCATAATCCGGCCACCTAGTTCATCTTCTTAAAACCCATCGTAGGGGCCCATTCACGGAAGCACTGGCGGCAGAACATGATATTGTATCTCCGCACAAGTCCCTGCTTGCGCCCGCACATCCGGCACTGGTTACTCCCATAGCCGATCTTCTTCTGGGGGGTCTTCCCCTGCTCCGCCATTATTCAACCACCTCGACGTTGAATCGCTCTTTCATAAACAAAACAGCCTCTTCCCTCTTTACATGCTGCTTTGATGGGAGCTTCTTCTTCTGTGCGGACCGTCTTGCGATCCTGACACCTTTCTTCTCGATGACGACGTTGATATCCATTCCATAGATACCAATCTGAGGATCATAGGACTGACCCGGGTAATCGGTATGCTCTTCGATCCCAAAGCCGAAGTTCCCATTCACATCAAACTGCTGCGGACGGATCTTCTTCTCGATGATGGCAAGGGAGGTCGCAAGGAACTCCTCTGCAACAGCACCCCTCAGGGTAAGTTTACAGCCCATTGGCTGACCTTTTCGAAGACCAAATGCCGGGACAGTACGTTTGGCGATGGTACGGACGGGAGTTGCACCATTACAGATCTCCTTCATCAGTGCCTCTCCTTTGATTAATTTATCGCCACTCTCACCGACACTCATATGGACGACAATCTTGTCGATGAAGAGCTCCTGCATACCGGTCATACGGTTATCCCCCAGATGCCAAGAGATGGCTCATCTTTTCCGACCATGAAGATGTACGGCTCGATCGTCTCAAAGACAGCGCCGGTTGAGAGATCCTCAAGACTGACACGGTTTGGAACGCTCCCTGGAACCGGAATAACTTCACGAATTCTGGCAACTCTACCCGAGTGCTGACCACCGACAACCATTGCGACGTTTCCAACCGCATAGGGGAAGTGTTCTTTAATGGAGAACCTTGCGTCACCATCAACACCAAGTGTCAGGATGATCGAGTCTTTTGGATGGTATGAATCATCTGCAACGAGGTTTGCACCGAAGAGAAGGTTCAACTGGACTTTGCCACCCGGTAATGTCGTCTTGTTTCTGATCTTTGACAGACGGACTTTCGCTGCTACTGCATCGATCTCGGATGTGGCAAACCTGCCACTCTTGTCAAGAAGCATTACATAATGCTTCTCAAGTCGTGGGAAGGAGATGATATCAAAGACACCAAGACCGATATGAGGATCTGTACAGACCTTGCCGTTCACAACAACCTGACGATCATGGAGGATCTGTTTGATCTCCTTCATGTTTCTTGCAAGACCCATCTGATCCCGCATCCAGACTGCAACCGGAATAGCGCCTGCATTATGAGGACCTGGAGAGGTGACCGATACATATTTGCTGACTTTTCGTCCGATCCCCCAGGAACCAGGGGCGACTATACGCTTCATATGTGCCATTATTCCTTCACCCCGATACGTTCCTGACGCTTCGGATCATTGAAATTCAACTTTGTGATCATCACTTTGGAGGGATCAACAGGTCTTGCAACCTCTGTACCATCCGCCTTTTTGACTGTAACGCCATGAACCTGAATCGTCAGGCGTTTCAGATCGATGCCATCAACAACACCGATGGTTCCGGTATGTTCGCCTCTGAGCACCTTTACGGTGTCACCGGTAACTACTCTGACGCGCCGGTGACCGTGCTTTTCACGAAGCTCTGGTGAGAGCATCGTATGGAGGAATGCCCCCCTGAGATGGATCGGTGCATTATACCGAATCTTCCTCTGTTTTCTTGGCTGACTGCTTGCTATTCGCACCATAGGACACCTCAGATGATGATCGTCGCCATGGACGCGATCTTTGGATAGCGTGCGGCAACCTCTCGGGCTACCGGACCTTTAATCTCAGTCCCACGGGGATCGCCGGTCTCATTAACGAGTACCATTGCATTCTCTTCAAACGATACACGGAGACCATTTGGTCTTCTAAACTCTTTCTTCTGTCGTACAACAACTGCTTTTACGAGTTTTTTGCGCATGTCAGGAGTTCCTTTTTTGACAGATACGGTTGCAAGGTCGCCGATGCCGAGTTTCGGCTGACGTCTCCGTACACCATGATATCTGTCAACCGAGATGACCTCGACGACACGCGCACCGGTGTTATCCGCACAGACCATACGCGACCCGGTCTGGAGTGCACGGGGAATCTTAGATCCTAGTGCTCTCATGCGGACTTCACCTCAACAACGACGAAATGCGTTGTTTTGTTCAGAGGCCTGCACTCCGCTACTTTGACCTCGTCCCCAACCTTCACATGAAGGCAGGGGGCGATGTGTGCATGGAGTTTGGAGGAGCGCTTCTCATATCTGTCATACTTCTGAATGAAGTGCAGATACTCGCGCTGAACCACCACAGTGCCTTTCATCTTCTCGCTCACGACTTTGCCGGTAATCACCTGGCCGCGCACCGGCAAAGTGCCATGAAACGGGCAATCATCTTCGTTGCACTCCTGTTCCGGAGGAGCAACATTCAACCCAATGTTTCGTGCCATTAACAACCCTCTATTGTCTGATGCGCATAGTGATCCGCTTCTCAGGCCGCCCGATAATCGTCGACCCGATGAGATCCACCTGCACCCTGTCCGGGAGGGTAACCCGGAATGTACTATATTTCTTCGGAACATGCTTTAATCCGACGGGTGTCTGGATCGAAATCATGTTCCGGGTCTCATCTGCTATGAGACCGGAGATCCCCTCCTGGGCAGGGTTTGCAGCATGTACGACCAGGACGTTTCGTCCAATCAGTTCATGACGGAGAACGTTTCCTGGCGTAATCATACACTTTTTCTTTTATTCTGCTCGGTCTGAATCCGGGCAATTGTTCTTCGGAGTTCACGGATCTGACCCGGATTATCCGGGGCGCCACCTGCACTGACTTTGCCATACTGCTGTATGAGTTCAGTCCGAAGCTTGCTCTCCTGTTCTACCAGTTCTACATCCGAGAACTGAGCAACTTCACGTGCGCGAAATATTGCCATCAGATCTCCTCCCTTTCGTATTTGTCTTCTGGTGAAGAAACTGCCTGAAGTTCACGATCGATATCGTCACCGATATCTTCGATCTCTTCAACCACAATCTCCTGTGGCTGTCGGGGAGTAACAGGCGGGACGATATCAAACTGATCAGGAAGACGCGCACCCGGAGGGATGAGCTTAACCTGAACACCAATGGTGCCAAGCTTCTTGATCGCTACTGCATAGCCTGTCTCAACAAGACTGATTGCGGGCTCACCAGAGTGTTTGATATAGCCCTCAACGAACTTCTGGACACGGGATCTTGACCCGGTCAGTTTTCCTGCAATGATAACTTCACACCCGAGTGCTCCGGACTCCATCACACGGCGGATAACGCTTGATCCTGCCTTTCTGAAGTACCAGCCGCGCTCAAGTGCATTTGCAAGCCTCTCTGCAAGAATCTGAGCATTTAAGTTAGGGTTTGCAACCTGCTGAACCTCAACCTGCGGGGATTCAAGACCATACTCGGTTGCGAGATCGGTTGTGATCTGGCGGACGAGACGGCCACCTTTTCCAATGACAATCCCTGGTTTCTCAGCAAAGATTGTCACCTGGGTTCCGATAGGAGTCCTGAAGATATCCATGCCTCCATATCCTGCCCTCTTCAACTCTTTTGTTAAGAATGCCTCAACACGGACCTTCCGGACACCTTCAGAGATGAACTTCTTTTCAGCTGACATTATTCCTCAACCTCCCTGACGATGACCTCAATCGAAACGGTCTCACGAGCCTTCGGAGTTGCACGCCCCATC
>NZ_JAUSCG010000046.1 GCF_030651615.1 Methanocalculus sp. | reverse complement strand
ACGGCTGTGAGATCGGGATCGCACAGGCGATGCAGGCTGTTGCAGCACGACAGGAGCCAAACGCCGATATGAATCCTATTCTTCTCAAACCAAAAGCAGATAGCATATCCCAGGTGATCGTCCTTGGGAAACCATACCGGGATCTCCCTATTCGGGAGTATTACAAGGAGACTGACACCCTCCTTGAGGTGGTTCTCGCTGCATATAATCGTCTCTTCTCTGAAACCGGGTGCGTCATCTGTGAAGGTGCAGGGGGGGCAGCAGAGCTCAACCTCTATGATCGTGACATTGCCAATATAAGGCTTGCAGAGCGGCTTTTAATCCCGATCATCCTCATCGCGGATATCGAACGTGGCGGAGTTTTTGCCCAGCTCTATGGGACGATACAGCTCCTTCCGCCGAAGGTGCGGGAGCTTGTTGCAGGTGTGATCATCAACAAATTCCGAGGGGATCCTGAGATATTCGCCTCCGGAATAACGCTCATTGAAGAGATATGCTCGGTCCCGGTGCTCGGCGTCGTTCCATACACCGAACTCTCCCTTCCAAGTGAAGATTCACTCTCACTTTCAGATAAACGCGCATCATCTTCAGCAGTCAGGATCGGGATCATCCATCTCCCAAGAATATCAAACTTCACCGACTTTGAATCACTTGAACGATCCTCATCGGTTACATATGTCCGTCCCGGCGACTCTCTCAGCAGCTATGACTGCATCATCATACCAGGTACAAAGAATACCATCGAAGATCTCCTCCATCTCAAAGATACAGGTACAATTGAGGAGATCCATTCGGCAAAGAAGAGAGGTGTCCCAATTATTGGCATCTGTGGGGGATACCAGATGCTCGGAGAGACGATCTATGACAAGGCGATTGAATCGGATGAGAATAGATTATATGAAGGGATAGGGCTTCTACCGGTTGAGACAGAGTTCTCAGAATACCGAAAAACAACGATCCGGGTGAAGAGAAGAGCAGGTCCGATTCCACCCATCTTATCTGCCATAGGAGAGGTGAACGGATACGAGATTCATATGGGAGAAACAAAGAGGCTGGGGGGAAGAGAAGCTTTCTATGGAGAAGGGACATCTTCCGATGACGGACTGGTCTTTGGTACATACCTCCACGGCCTCTTCCAGAATCAAACAGCCGTATCCGCACTCCTCAGGTATTTATATGAGAAGAAAGGGATGGTCTATCATGAAACAACCGGGATCGATCCCTATGATCATCTCGCTCACCACCTTGAAGCTCATATCGACATGGATCACATCGCTTCACTCGCCGCACCTAAAGAACGACGGGAGGATCCGTCAATCTGATCAGAGGGAGTAGTATGAGCACACGGATTTCATTTACCCTTGAAAGTGAGCTGACAGAACAGATCGAGCGGTTCGCGCAGGAGAAGAGAATTGATCGGAACGAAGCAATTCTGAGACTCATTGAGGCTGGAGTTGTGAAATATTCAGAGGATGAATCATTTGTTCCGGTGAAGCAGGATAGGGGTTTTGAAGAGATGAAGGTGATCAAGCGTTCCATTGATGACCTCACAGTGACCGTTAGTGATCTGAAGAAGGAGATACGGGTTGTCCACCATATCCTTGACTTTGAATGGCAGAAGGAACCACGGTATATCCCACAACATAAACGTAAATGGTGGGAGTTCTGGAAAGGGATCTGATCGGTTCAGCTGATGATCGACATGATACTGCGGTACCCTTCGGATGTACGATCATCACACCAGATCCGTGTAACCGCCTTCAGGTCAACCTCATCTGTCGCTCCACTCCGTGAACAGTATGCACGGGCTGGAGAGGGCACTTTTACTCCACCCACCTCAAAGTAGCGGGAGTGGGCACAGAACCGGCACCGATCAAGTGTCACTGCCTTTCCAGGAAGACAGGGGGCCCGGCCCCTCTCAACAACCAATATCCGCATATTTTCTTCACCCATAGAATATCACTTCATACCCATCTCCACATAAACGTTCACTGACCTCCTGCCGCCATGCAGGATCACCAAGACCACCGAACATATCCGCAAGTTCAGCCCACCGGTCTTTGAGGGTCTGATCATCTGTTCTGAGATCCCTCCTCCCTTTCATCTCCCCACAGACCACCCCATTCTTCATCACCTTTCCGGTACAGCAGATATAATCCCGGCAGAACCGTGGGCGTGACTGATAGATGGTGCAGATAGTATCTTCACCATCCTTTCGGAGGAACGGGCATGCATCCGGATGTTCAAGGAAATATGACTTGTCAGAAAGAAGCAGTGACCTTCCCGGATCAGGAACAGCCATAAAAGCCTCCTTCGTCAGAGTAAGGCTGCACCCATACGCCCCCCCTATCATTTGATTAATTTTGATATACCGCCCAAACCCGTTGCAGCACCTCCCACAGAGGGTACAGGCAAACTCCGAATCCATAGCAATTCTCTCATGCTGACGGAAGATAAGAGTATCCAAAGAACATATCCCATCTTTTAACCATGATCCTGACATATATGCAGGTACTATGAAAGTCTGCATCATGTGCGGGGGTGAGGGAACACGCCTCCGTCCTCTTACTTTTGAGCGACCCAAGCCATGCATCCCCATTGCCGGGATACCTTCGATACAACATCTGGTAGTGCACCTCGCAAATCTTGGTTTTACCGACATCGTCATTACACTCGGGTACCTCGGAGACCGAATCAGAGAAGCCCTTGGAGATGGGTCCCTCTACTCAGCAGAGATCACCTATGTTGAAGAGAAGACGAAACTTGGAACCGCCGGATCGGTGAAGAATGCACAGGAGTACCTCGATGGAATGCCGTTCCTCGTTGTCGGCGGCGACCATGTCACCGACATCAATCTCCTCGAGTTTTACCGTGAGCATAATAAGAACGGTGCGATCACCTCAATCGGACTGATAGGTATAGACGATCCCTCTGAGTACGGCATCGCAGAGATCGACGCAACATTCACCATT
>NZ_JAUSCG010000043.1 GCF_030651615.1 Methanocalculus sp. | reverse complement strand
AGCTCCCCTGCTCCCCTACAGGATTAGCCATAATCTTGTTGAATGACAGGATGATCCGGGTGCCATCCATATTTGTTATCGCCGAGGAAAGGATCGGAGGAGCAGCATTGGTCGTAACCGAAACGACATTTGATACCCCTGCATTCTCACCACCGGTCACCGCAAGCCGGAAACGGTACAGAGTACCCGGGGAGAGTCCGGTAACAGTTGCGGACGCAGCAGTAGGTGCAAGCGGACCATGGGTTGCACCTGACCAGGAGATCCCACCATTTCTGCTCTGCTCAATCGCAACAGCAGTAGCTTTTACTGCCTGTGTCCAGGTAAAAAGGGCCGTCGTGGCAGTATTTCCAGTTGATGTGAAGTCTGTCGGAGGAACAGCATCGGTCGTAACCGAAACGATATTTGACACCCCCGAATTCTCACCACCGGTCACCGCAAGCCGGAAATGGTACAGAGTACCCGGGGAGAGTCCGGTCACGGTTGCAGACGCAGCAGTAGGTGCAAGCGGGGCATGGGTTGCACCTGACCATGAGACCCCACCATCGCTGCTCTGTTCAATCAAAAGCGCAGTAGCGTTTACTGCCTGTGTCCAGGTAAAAAGGGCCGTCGTGGTGGTTTTTCCGGTAGATGTGAAGTCAGCGATAGAGGCTGATGCAATCCCCGCCGATACACCGGAGCGGGGAATCTCTGGAGTTGCTACAGTGAGAGTCGCCCCTGTATCCGCAAGGAGGTGATAATTGCCGGAACTCCCATCATCTCCATACTCATATGATCCAACCACCCCGCCATCATCATGCAGATCAGCAAATACCCCTGATGGCATACTCATGGCGAGTCCAAGAATAACAATGCAAAGAATACCCAGCCTCATCAACATTCACCTATTCAGACACCATGGCGCTTTTTTCTCCCCCATACAGGACATCTTCGTACGAGATGAGGACGTCGGCATCATTACAGTCCGACGATATCGTTCTCTTCTTGGAGTTGAGCGATCAAAAAGGTATCCCTCTCCTTCAGAGAAGTGAAGAAGAGGATCTGACAACCTGCAACGATCCAACTGCGATGACAGGAATGTATATCATCATATTCATCCATGCTTATACAGCACATTCACAATTGTGAATATTCTCAGAGGAGAGCGAGGCACATGAGGAACAGTACCACACCAGGAGGAGAGAGATGACAGGATCGATTGGTACAGTACAGACAGAGAGCGTCACCTTCGATACACCACTAACGCTGGAGTGCGGGGCGATGCTTGCCCCTTTCACTATAGCCTACCAGACCTATGGAAGGCTGAACCCGAAGAGGAATAATGCGATCCTGATCTGCCATGCCCTATCCGGGGATGCTCATGCCGCCGGAGTCGATCCGGAATCCAAAAAGAAGGGATGGTGGGACACTGTCATCGGACCGGGGAAGGCATTTGACACCGACCAGTACTTCGTAATCTGTTCAAATGTCATCGGCGGGTGCAAAGGATCGACCGGGCCATCCTCAATCAATCCGGAGACCGGGGAGCCGTATGGACTAACCTTCCCTGTGATCACCATCCATGACATGGTCAGGGGGCAGAAGCGTCTCATCGAATACCTCGGGATCAAAAAACTTGCTGCTGTGGCCGGCGGATCGATGGGAGGGATGCAAGCACTCGCCTGGCCAATCCTCTTCCCCGAAGCAGTCTGTCGGGTGATCGCCATCGCAACAACCGCTCGCTCGTCACCTCAGCAGATCGCCTTCAACGAAGTCGGCCGTCAGGCGATCATGGCTGATTCTGCATGGAACGGTGGTACCTACCCCCCATCCGCACCCCCGGTCCGGGGACTCGGCCTTGCACGGATGATCGGCCATATCACCTATCTCTCAGATGAGGCGATGCATGAGAAGTTCGGAAGGAGCCTCTATGATCCCGAAGGAATCGGGTACAACTTCAGAACCGAATTCCAAGTGGAGAGCTACCTCCATCATCAGGGGAACTCATTCACACGGCGGTTCGATCCGAATACCTACCTCTACATCACCCGGGCGCTTGATTACTTCGACCTCTCTATCAACGGATCACTCACAGAGGGATTTACCGGGGTGAAGACATCGTTCCTCGTCGTCTCTGTCTCCACCGACTGGCTCTATCCCCCGTATCAGTCTGAGGAGATCGTCTCGGCACTCACACAGAATGGAGTCGATGTACAGTACTGTGAGATTCGATCGAAGTATGGCCATGACGCCTTCCTCCTCGAGTCTGGTCAGCTTAATTATATCATCGGTGACTTCCTCGACCGCCTCCTCGTGAAAAATGTGATGGATACGTTGATTCCCACCATCAATGAGGGAGCCTCCATCCTGGATGCATCGAAGAAGATGATAGACGAGGGCGTCAACCACCTTCCTGTTCTCGGAGAGCAGGATCAATTAACCGGGATTGTCACCTCATGGGATATTGCAAAGGCGGTTGCTTTCGGTCACCGATCACTTGATGAGATCATGATCAGGAGTGTCCATACCGCATCCCCGGATGAGCCGGTGAGAGATGCAGCACGCCGGATGCAGGAGCGATCAATCTCCGCACTCCCGGTGATCGACGGGGAAGGCCGGGTGGTCGGTCTCATCTCAAGCGAAGCAATCAGCAGGCTTGTCGGCCGGTGTTCATAGGAGGAGAAACTATGGGTAAAATATACCAGGATATCACAGAGACGATAGGAGATACTCCTCTCGTCAGGCTGAACCGGATAACCGAGGGATTACATGCTACAGTACTGGTAAAGATCGAGTCCTTCAACCCGATGCATAGTGTCAAAGACAGGATTGGGCTTGCGATGATCGATACTGCAGAGAGGGACGGCAGGCTGAAGAAAGGGCAGAGGGTAATGATCGTTGAGCCGACGAGCGGAAACACCGGGATCGCCCTTGCAGCAATAGCGGCTGCACGTGGCCACCCGATCACCCTCGTCATGCCCGAGACGATGAGCATAGAACGGCGGCAGGTCCTCTCAGCTCTTGGAGCGGAGCTGATCCTGACACCAGGCGGAGAAGGGATGGGTGGAGCAATCCGTAAAGCTACATCAATGGCTGAAGAAGGAGCCTGCTTCATGCCACAACAATTTGAAAACCCCGCTAATCCGGAGATCCACCGGAGGACGACAGCTGAAGAGATCTGGCGTGATACTGATGGAGAGGTTGATTTTGTCGTTGCAGGGGTTGGAACCGGTGGGACGATCACCGGGATAGCAGAGGTGATCAAAGGTAGAAAGCCGGCATTTAAGGCGATTGCAGTCGAACCCGCAGAGTCACCCGTCCTCTCCGGCGGAAAGCCGGGACCACATAAAATACAGGGGATCGGTGCAGGCTTCGTCCCAAAGATCATGAGGCTCGATCTCATCGATGAGATCCTGCAGGTCACAGCAGATGAGGCAAAAGAGACTGCACAGAGACTTGCCCGGCTTGAAGGGATCCTCGCCGGCATATCCTCCGGTGCTGCCCTTGCAGCAGCCCTCAGGATCGCGAAGCGACCGGAGAATAGTGGGAAGATGATCGTTGTCATCCTGCCAGACACCGGGGAGCGGTACCTCTCGACCGGCCTCTTCAGTACCTAGGGACATCATGAGTATCAGAGAAGATATCAGAACGGTCTTTGAGAAGGATCCTGCGGCACGATCCACAATAGAAGTACTCTGCTGTTATCCCGGGATGCATGCCATCTGGATGCACAGGATTTCACACCGCATCTGGAGAAGCAAGATCCGCTTCCCTGCCCGCCTCATCTCGCATATCTCACGGGCTCTCACCGGAGTTGAGATACACCCCGGTGCAACAATCGGCAGAAGAGTCTTCATCGATCACGGCTCCGGTGTTGTCATCGGAGAGACTGCGGAGGTTGGTGACGATGTCCTCATCTATATGGGGGTCGTCCTTGGGGGAACCTCGCTGACAAAAGGCAAACGCCATCCGACCATCGGCAATGGCGTCACCATAGGTTCAGGTGCAGCAGTCCTTGGACCGATCACCATCGGAGACGGTGCCCGCGTCGGTGCGGGATCGGTTGTTGTCCGACCCGTTCCGGCTGGTGCTACTGTCATCGGAGTGCCGGGCAGAATTGCCGGACCTGAAGAGCAGAAGCGACCTATCGGACAGCTTGATCATGGTGATCTCCCTGATCCGATGCTCCGGGTGGTGAGCCGCCTGCTTGATCGCCAGAGCCGCCTTGAAGAAAGGATATTTGAGCTTGAACGCGACCATGTGACGAAGGAGGGGGAGAAGATCGAGCTGATCCGGGAGGAGGAGGTCCGAAAGGCTCTCAGGTCAGTGATCGATCCGGAGGTCGGAATCGATATCGTCGATCTCGGCCTCGTGAAGGAGGTTCATGTGGAGGAGAACCGGGTACTCATCTCCATGGTCCTGACGACGAGTGCCTGTCCTCTTGTTGACTATCTCAAGGATCAGGTGAGGAGAACCGTCCTTGGACTCGGCGGGATCGAGAGTGTTGAGGTGGAGATCCTTGACGAACCATTCAACTGGGATCGGTTTGTTGCACAGAAGGGAGATCTGCAGGACCTTTAAATCCGAAGCATCCGCTCAATAGCCACCCGTGCACGAACAGCCACCTCATCAGGTACCGTCACACGGGGGGTCAGACTTTCAAGTGAACGAAGCACATTTTCCAGACCGGTCTTCTTCATATTGATACAGATCGCCTTCTCTGAAAGTGGATATGCATGTTTACCAGGACAACGCTTCTCGATCTGATGTATTATTCCTGGTTCGGTTCCGATGATGAACTCTCCTTTATCAGATGCACAGATATGCCTGATCATCCCCGAGGTTGAATGGACATGATCTGCCAGGTCAATCACTTCAGGACGGCACTCGGGATGAACAAGAAGCTCGGCATAAGGGTGATCAGCCCTTGCCCGCCTAACATCCTCAATGATTATCCTGTCATGAACATAACAGTACCCTTCCCAGGGTAAGATCTCCTGTTTGGTGAACCGGGCAACGTACCGGGCGAGATTTCTGTCCGGGAGCATGATCACCTGGGTTTCATCGAGCGATTCAACGACTTTAAGAGCATTTGCAGACGTACAACAGATATCGCTCTCCGCCTTCACCTCAGCTGTGGTATTCACGTATGCAACAACTGCCGCATCGGGGAACCGCTCGCGGAGGGTCCGTACTTCGCCACCGGTGATCATCCCTGCCATCGGACAGTGGGCATCAGGTGCCGGGAGGAGGACGGTCTTCTCAGGGGAGAGGATTGCGGCGGTCTCTGCCATAAAATCGACACCGCAGAAGACTATCACTTCCGCTGACAGATCTGCTGCTGCACGGGCAAGTTCGAGTGAGTCACCAACGATATCAGCAACATCCTGCACCTCCGGGATCTGATAGTTATGTACAAGGATCACCGCATCCTTCTCTTCTGCTAAGGTATGGATCATCCCCGATATATCCTGCACCATA
>NZ_JAUSCG010000040.1 GCF_030651615.1 Methanocalculus sp. | reverse complement strand
GACCCTGGTTAATTGTCTCAGAGCAAGCTATCCACTTGTGCGGATGGAAGCATCATGGGGACTGAAGCGGCTTGGATGGGAAGCTAAAAATGATCAGCAAAAGGTGATGATGCTCCTTGCACGAGAGGACTGGGTTGGACTTTCCCGTATCGGGACACCAGCCATCCCGGCACTCATTTCTGCTCTTAGAGAAGAACACTCCGCGGTTAGATCCGGGGCAACAGAGACTCTTCGTGTGATAGGAAAACCCGGTATCGCCGCCCTCAATAAGGCTTCCAAATCGGGAGACAATACCCTTGCATATGCTGCCAGATCAGCACTTGCAAAGATTAATAAAACAAATCAGGAACAGCAGATTCAGGCACCACAACCACAGGGAGATGACCAATACAGGAAAGAGATGAATGCCTCTCTTAAGGCAAGGGAGAGTCTCATACAAATACTCCGAAAGAAAGCACCTTCTGTGCCTGCTGGAAAGGGCATTTTTTTTGATAAACCAAAGGATCAGAAGATAACAAAAAGCCGATATGAAGAGGAGATGAAGGGATCGCTTCAGGCACGGAAGGATTATCTTGCACAAGGAATCCCACAAAAACCCCTGCCGGTTTTACCGGATCCGGAGATATATTCAGACACACATGAAACTCTCAAAGAGAATGAGACGATATTTGAGAGCTTAAATGAGGTGCTCAGAAGCCTGTACGGGGAGAGGAAGCCCAGACACTACGTACCAGAAGACCCGGAGCCTGAAGTGAAGAAGAAGGGTGATGAGGAGTTTCTCCTCGCAGAGAGCAGTGTTATTGCTGGACCGCCTCTGCAACCATCACCAGATCCTCGTAAAATAGATCCTGATGATAAAGTGGACACCTCAAAAAAATTGAATGGATTTACTTCCCTTGTTGCCTCATTATCGGATCGGGATGCAAATATTCGTGCATCCGCATGTTATGCACTCAGACTTTATAAAGAACCTGCTGTTGATCCACTTATTCATAGTTTACATGATACCGTTCCGTTCGTCAGGGCAGCTGGAGCTGAAGCACTCGGAGAAATTGCAGATCTCAGGGCACAACATTCACTCATTGAGCTTATAAAAGATGAGGAGCCGGATGTTCAGGTTGCTGCAGTTTCTGCCCTTGGCTACTTTTCGGATGTCACGATCATCACAACCCTTATTCTCCTTCTTGTCCATGAAAATTATCGGGTTCAAAAGGCGGCCATTGATGCACTTATCCGTATCGGTTCAACTGCAGTACCGGCACTTATACGTGCTCTTGATGCCCCACCGCTACAGGTGCGAATGAACGCTGTTACTGCACTTGGGAGGATAGAAGATTCTGCTATCATCCCGATATTTATACAGCACCTTGATGATGAAAATGAGGAGATGCGCCAGACAATAGCCCGCTCACTCTCCAGATTAGGACTTGCTGCAATACCTCCACTCTCAGAGATCCTCCGCTCGGGTATGCGACTTCAGAAGATGACAGCCCTTGACACCTTTGGTAGCATGAGCGAAGATGAAGCGACTGCTGCCATTCGTCCGGCACTTAGAGATCCAGATCAGGGTATCCGGCTCTATGCACTCCGTATGATCCGAAAGAGAGAAGCAATGGAGCTCTGGAGGAAAGCATGGGTTGAACAGATCGGGGTTGCTGTGCCAAAACCCAAAGGAATCCCGACACTTAAGAAAGAAGATGAAAAGCTGTATGTTATACATGATGGGGATAACGAGGTAAAAAAACTTATAAATGGTCTCAAAGAGAGTAATCGGAATGTTCAGTTTGCCGCTGCCATGAAACTTACAGTCATGGGAAAACCGGCAATTGTAGAGCTGCTCAATGCAATAAAAACTGAATCTCCCGAAGTTAGAGCACTTGCCGAGGAAGTAATCGGGGAGATGCGGGATGTTGCCATTGATCCTCTTACTGAGGCCCTTTATGATGAAAGTCCGCAAATCCGGGCCATTGCCGCACGAAATCTTGGACGTATTGGTGCAAAAAAGACGGTTGATTCTCTGATGCGTGCAATGGAGACGGAAGAGAATGAAGATGTTCGGGCAATAATAGTTGAGTCGCTTGGTTACATCGGAACTCCGGAGGTGATACCAACCCTCAGAAGAGCTCTCATGGACAGGGATGACGATGTCCGGTCAGTTGCAGCACGGTCTCTTGGTTATATTGATGATCCTTCTGCTATTAACGCACTGATAAATGCCCTTGACGACAATGATCTTCGTGTACAGGAGGCTGCACTCGCAGCCTTGAAAGACCCTGATGGCACACCACAGATGCATCTGGTCAGGGCCATGACGCTTGGTGGAGGGGGTGGGAACAAGAACATCTCATCCGCCCTCTCAACTCTTGGCTGGACCCCTTCAACAAAAGAAGAGGAAGTCTACTTTCTGATCGGCCAGAACCGGTGGTTTGAGATAGAGAGTATCGATTCAGATACTATTGAACCAATCAGGGCTACCCTAAACAATAGCCCGGTAGAGGTAAGGATTGAGGCAATAAAAGCCCTCTCCCGTATTCAGGGGAAAGATGCTATAGATCTCCTCATTCATGCTCTGTCGGATGTTGACATGATGGTACGGAAAAAGGCCGAATATGCCCTTATTGAGGTGGGTGAAGGAGCAATTAACCCACTCACTCAGCTGATCAGGGATGGGGCACACCCTCAGGACCAGACGATGAACAGAATTCTCATGCGGATCAGATCACGTTCCAACAAGGAGACGTGAGGGGAGAATACAGGGATTGTACTATATTATACCAGTACCGTGTTCTCGTCTCCATTCTGCTCAATAGGCCGTGCAATCGAACAGAAGTACATCCGATCGAGAAAACGGACAAAGGTTCGTGAAACATCAACATTGATGATTCTGCCGTTTCGCATACGATGGATCGAAATCGTCCGCATACGTTTACCTGGATATCCATCCGCCCACATCTTCTGCCAGACAGCCCTTGTAATGGTGGGGTTGATATCATAGACATACAATTTTGACAATTCTTCAGGTTTA
>NZ_JAUSCG010000036.1 GCF_030651615.1 Methanocalculus sp. | reverse complement strand
CTTCTTCCTGATGATCTCAACAGGTATCCCCGAGACTTCGATCTGATGCTTCTCAGTAGTCACGCTGATTCTTCACTATCTCAAAGATTCGCTCGATCAGCTGTTCATCGTCACCGAGGACCTGGCGGATGGCACCCAGTACTTCCCGTTCCTTGAACCGGTTCCCACGCCATCCCGCTTTTTTCGTCTCCCTAATGGCTTTATCAAGGGCAAAAGCTGTCTCTGCACGGGGGTTTTCAACCCTCCGGTCACCATACGGCGCAATCTCACTCATCGCCTGATTCTCGCCTGTCACCAGATTATCGTACAGAGCCCGGAGTGCCGGGGTGGTGATGGTAGATGGATATCCGACCTGTCTCTCCGGCTGGCTCACCTTCCGTGCAAGCTCGACGATCTTTCTCAGGTATGTCCGATAGTCCAGTGCATGCTGCTTCCGTTCGCGGATTAGAGAGTCCAAAAGCTCGGACATCCTCTCATAGTACTTCGGATTAACCGGCATCTCATCGAGGATGATCTTCCGGACATTATTCTCTATTGTCTCGGCAACCGCCTCATGATCCTTCCTGATATCTTCAGGAAGCGTCTCGATCGCCCCTTCTCCCCGGATCGTGATCAGCTGCACAAGCGTCATGTCATCAAATGTTGAGACCACTTCGCTCTCCTCTGCCCGGATATAGGTATCAAGGAGATGGCGCATCGCCGGTTCATACCGTTTCAGGTCGATATAATCCCCGCTTGCCCGCATGATCTCCTCACGGACTTTCTCGTAATGCGCAACTTCGCTCCTGATAGTCCGTGCCTCCTGATCAGTATATCCTGCCTCACGCATCTCCCCGGCAAGATCCGCGTATCTCCTGACAAATGTTCCAACCCGCTTATAGAGATCAACACGCAGTGGCTCGGTTCGTTTCAGGGCAAGGGGATCATCACTTGAACCACAGAAGTACCGGATATAGTCCCGGCTTGCCTTAGGCGGCTCAACCGGCTCGCAGAGTGCCTTGATCGCTTCACGAATCTCTTCAAGGCTTTCACGCCCTTTTTCAAGTCGATCTTTCAGGAGACCGCTGACATCATCTTTATCAAAATCCTCGAATGCTCCGCCGGTATAGTCTTTGATCGATCGTTCAAGTGACATGAAGAGATCTTTATAGTCGATGATATGGCCGTACTCCTTATCCTCCCCATCCAGCCGATTCACCCGGCAGATCGCCTGGAAGAGCCCGTGATCCCGCATCTGCTTATCGATATAGAGGTAGGTTGCAGGTGGTGCATCAAAGCCGGTCAGCAGTTTGTCAACGACGATTAAGAGCTTCATCTGCCCAGGCGTTTCGATGAACCGCTTCTTCACCTCTTTCTCAAAGGTCTCGACTTTGTACATCGCCTTATCTTCGGGTTCATCAAAGAAATCGGCGAGCATCCTCCGATAGACATCATATTGCAGCAGCTTCTCGGTGAGCCCTTCGCCTGTTTCTTCGCCCTTGATATCCGCAGGCGATGGTTTGTATGAGGTGATGATCGCACATTTGCCTTTGAGGTCGGTCTTCTGGAACATCTCAAAGAACCGGCATGCCGAGTAGATGCTCCCCGAAACAAGCATCGCATTTCCGTGGCCACTTCTTAAACGGTCTCTCGTCTCCATATCGAGGAGAATATCCGCTACGATCTTTTCGAGCCGATCCTGCGAACTGAGGACCTTCTTCATCGTGCCCCAGCGTTTTTTGAGTTCGGCCCGTGCGAAGTCGGTGAGACCTCTGGTTTTAATCTCAAACCACTGGTCGATCTTCTCCTGGGAGGTGATATTCTGGTCGATGTCCCGTGCCTCATACCGGAGATCGAGGACCACGCCATCATGTACTGCCTCGTCATACTTGTAGGTGTGAATATACGTCCCGAAGATCTCAATGCTCTTCTTCTTGTCTTTCTTTAAAAGTGGTGTTCCGGTGAACCCAATCATCATCGCGTTCGGGAGGAGGGCTTTGACCGCCTCATGGAGCACACCCGACTGCGTCCGGTGGCATTCATCGATAAAGACGAAGATCTCCCCTTTTGCACGGAAGTTCTGCGGGAGGTGTGCCTGTATATTCCGGATATACTCATCGACATCCTGTTGGGTGAGATCCTCGCCTCGTCCGAACTTATGAATCAGCGAGCAGATCAGCCATTCTTCGTTTGTATTGAGGAGCTTAACGAGATCAGATCCGCTCTTTGCCCGGTAGATCGCCTCGCTGACCCCGGTGAAGACACCCTCGATCTGTTCATCCAGTTCAATTCTGTCAGTGACCAGAAGAACCCGGGCATTTTCGATATTCTCCCGGATCCATTTCGCAAGCCAGACCATCGTCAGGCTCTTCCCGCTCCCCTGGGTATGCCAGACGATCCCGCCTTCACGCTGCTTCACCCGCTCCTGTGCGGCTTTTACCCCGAAGTACTGGTTGTGGCGGCAGGTCTTCTTGGTCCCTGCATCAAAGACGATGAAATCATGAATAAGCTCAAGGAGGCGCTCTTTATTACATAGCTGGCCGATTTCCCGGAGGAGAGGATTATCGGCGGCAGCGGGGTGTGCATCGGCTTCTTTCCACCGGAGATAGTACTTCTCCGGCGTTTCGATGGTGCCATACCGCATCCCTTCGGTCTCGTTGCCTGCCATCACCAGTTGAATCGTTGCATAGAACGGCCGGATGAATTCTTTCTTCTGGTTATCGAGATTCTGCCGGATGCCTTCTGTCACCGAGACGGTGGAGCGTTTCAGTTCCAGAACCGAAAGGGCGATGCCATTGACATAGAGGACGATATCCGGGCGCTTGGTGTTCTCCCCGACTATGGTGACCTCTTCTGCGATGGCAAAGTCATTCTTTTCCGGGTTTTTCCAGTCGATTGGCCAGATGGTGATATGCTGCTCTCCGATTGAGGGGCTTACCTTCACGCCGTACCTGAGAAGGCTATAGAATTCACGGTTTGCATCATAGAGGGAGCGGACACCCCCGACAGTCGTTGCTTTCCCAAGTTCAAATAGGGCTTTTTCGATGATCCGATCATCATGCCCCTGCCGCAGAAGCCAGTCTTTGAGCAGGTTCTCTTCGATGTTGCGGTTCTCTGTTCTATCCTTCCAGTTGCTGAGGTAGGTAAAGCCAAGTGCTTCCGAAAAGAAGCCGATCACCCGCCCCTGTGTCCGTATCTCACGCTCACCGACGCCTGTCATTTTCCTCTCCTATGATCTCCCAGTGGCCGCCTTTGGTTGGACCAATGCGCCTTATAATGCCGTCCTCTTTCATCCTCTCAATCAGATACTTAACGCTGTTTTCTGAAACATCACCAAGTAGCTCTGCAATCTCCCTTCTGCCAACTGTTGGTTTATCCCGAATTATAGCAAGTATTTTCTGGGTACTTTCTTGGGTACTTTTCTGGGTACTTTTTTGGGTAGTATCTGGAACACCCGTATCATTCATCCTGTATGGAAACTCCACCCAGAGTCCGGCAGGTTCGTGCATAAACGATGGGATTGGCGTTTTGTTTGCCCTGCATGCTGCCATGATCCGCTCGATTCCCCTGCCCCAGGCTTCGATCATGCCAGCACGGAAGAATGTATTTGCAATATCGGGGTTATAGGGCTGGGACTGGTGAGTCCCGGTGAGATGCTTAATACTCCATCCTTCAGGGAGCTGTCCGTTGTTCCAGATGCGGATTCTATCTTCAAAGACGCTGATCTGAATCGGGATTCCGCTCCCGTAGTCTTTGTGTGTGATGGCATTCAGCACCGCTTCACGGAGTGCTTCAGGCGGGATTGGGTACGTCTCAACCCGCTGTATACCCTCATATGAGATCATAGCTTTC
>NZ_JAUSCG010000031.1 GCF_030651615.1 Methanocalculus sp. | reverse complement strand
CCCCGTCCTTCAGGGCGGGGTAGTTGACCTTACCCACCTGAAATAGCAAAGAGACAATTGTTGGGTCGTTGACAAACTTCATCTTCTTCCCCGCAGATACAGAAATACTGGTGAAGATCAGATGAAGTATGAAATTCGGTACAAACCATCCTTTTCGCTCCTTGTGGTAACACTCAATCCCGGGGAGAGTATCACTGCTGAGGCAGGGGCAATGACCTATATGCACCCCTCAATCACTGTATCGACGAGAAAACGTGAGAAGAGCCTTCTCGGATCGCTCGGCCTCTCACTTCTTGGAGGACAGAGTTTCTTTGTCACCGACTATACCGCCGGAAACGAGGCTGGAGATGCGGCATTCAGTGCTGCGCCGCTTGGTGATGTTGACACTCTTCAGATAGGTCCCGGGAAAGGCTATATCATTCAGAAAGCCTCGTATCTCGCGGCTGAACGTGGTGTTGACCTTGATATGAAGTGGGAAGGCTTTACAAAAGGGCTCTTTGGCCAGGGTCTTCTGATGATCAGGGTTTCAGGTGAGGGGACACTCTTCATCAATACCTTTGGCGCAATCGATAAACATGTACTGAAACCAGGTGAGAAGATGATCGTCGATAACTTCCATCTTGTCGCCTTCAGCGATACCTGTCAGTACCGTGTGACGAAGTTTGGCGGGTTGAAAGAGACCCTACTATCAGGTGAAGGGCTCGTCACCGAGATCACTGGTCCTGGCGAGATCTATATCCAGACGAAGAATGTCCGTGAGCTCGCTGATATGATCTGGTCGATCATTGAGCCGAGAGTCCAGGCAAAATCCCGGTAATTTCTGATTGTTTATACGGTGTGGATCTCCCTCCACCCTTACACCTTAATACTTTTCCATTCAATTTTATTAGGTCATTATCATCGGATCAAAGACGATCCTATAATCACAGAGGACTATTTCCATGAATGAAACACCCGGTCTGAATTTTGACGAGCAGAAAGTGCAGAAACTCAAAGAGCTGCAGGAGAGCGGGGTCTCCGTCTACCCCTGGCGTTTCGATCGAACTGATAAAACAGATGAGGTTCTCTCAAAGTTTTCTGAGATCTCCCATGATAAGAGTGAAGAAGCGGTTGCTGTCGCTGGCAGACTCTATACGAAACGGTCACATGGCAAGACCGTATTTGCCGATCTTGGAGATGATAGCGGGAAGGTTCAGCTCTATATCCGCAAGAATGATCTCGGAGATGAAGCATTCACATTCTTCACAAAGAACATCGATGTTGGAGACATCGTCGGTGTCAGGGGTCATGTATTCAGGACAAAGGTGGGTGAGATCAGCATCTGGGCAGATGAAGTTACTCTCCTATCAAAATCCATCTGCCCTCTCCCTGAGAAGTACCATGGATTAACAAAGGTAGAGACCAGGTACCGTCAGCGGTACCTTGATCTGATCACAAATGACGAGGCACGGGCCATATTCCGCACCAGGAGCAGGATCATCAGCAAACTCAGATCGGACCTGAATGCAACAGGCTTCATGGAGTTTGAAACCCCGACGATCCAGCCGATCTATGGTGGTGCAAATGCCCGGCCGTTTACGACATATCATAACTACCTTGACCAGAAACTCTACCTCAGGATAGCACCTGAGCTGTACCTGAAACGGTTGATCGTTGGTGGCTTTGAGAAGGTCTTTGAGATCGCCAAGAACTTCAGAAACGAGGATATCGATACCCATCACAACCCAGAATTTACAATGGTGGAGATTTACTCCGCATATGCCGACTATAACGATATGATGAGCCTCACAGAAGACCTCATCTCCGGAATCATTTTGGAAGCCGCAGGCACATACGAGGTAACCTTCGATGAGAAGAAGATCAACTTCGCCCCACAATGGAAGCGGATCTCTATGGAAGATGCGGTTCTTGATGTTGCCGGAATCAATATCCATACAAAATCACCTGCTGAACTCAGAGCGATCGCAGAAGAGAATCAGATTGACGGATGGGAGAAGGCCATATCTCCGGGTGAATTCCTCGTCCTCTTCTTTGAGCATTTTGTCGAGGCAACCCTCATTCAGCCGACTTTCATATACGACTTCCCGATAGAGAACTCTCCCCTGGCAAAGAAGCACCGGTCAAAGCCCGGTTTCACCGAGCGTTTTGAGCTATTCGTTGCCGGAATGGAGCTTGCAAACGGGTTCTCTGAACTGAACGACCCTCTTGATCAGAAGGCACGATTTGAAGAGCAGGATGCAAAACGCCAGCGTGGGGATCTCGAAGCACAGATGATCGATTATGACTTCATCAACGCGCTTGGATATGGTATGCCGCCGACTGGCGGGGTGGGTGTCGGAATCGACCGGCTTGTGATGCTCGCAACCGGTCAGAACTCGATCAAAGAAGTGATCCTCTTCCCATCAATGAAGACGATTAAAAAAGAGGAAGAAGAGGAATAAATTCCTCTTCAGGGTCTTGTTTTCAGTGCCTCACAGAGGAGGCGGATGCCTTCTTTAATATCGTTTAAGTCCACAACCTCAACCGGTGAATGGATGTACCGGGCCGGGATCGAGAGGGGAATACTTGGAATCCCACCCTGTTCGAGATGGATGATCGTTGCATCTGTATTGCCGCCGGTTCCAACTTCAATCTGGTGAGGAATACCTGCATCTTCTGCTGTGGAGCGGAGCCATGCAACCATCTTCGGATCAGATATCAGACCTCTCCCGCTTGCGGAGACGATGATGATGACAGGCCCTTTTCCCATCTCAATGCTCGCATCTTTCTTGTCGATGCCCGGATGGTCCCCTGGGATCGTGACATCGGTTGCGATGGCGCAATCAGGGTTGATGGCATAAGCACTCGTCTTTGCTCCCTTCAACCCGACCTCTTCCTGGACGGTGAAGACCGCATAGATGGTATGGGGCGAGTCGAGCTTTTTGAGCGTCTCAATCAGCATCGCGCATCCGACCCGGTTATCAAATGCCTTTCCGGTTAACCGACCGCCTGCGAGTTCTTTTAATTCTCTGTCGATGGTGATCGGGGTGCCTATCTCAATTCCGAGGTTGGCAACATCTTCTGCAGATGAGGCACCGATATCGATGAAGAGCTCCTCCTGTTTCAGCTCCTTCTTCCGATCCTCATCTTTCATCATATGGGGAGGTTTTCCGCCGAGCACACCGATGATCTGCCCCTTCTTTCCATGAAGGATGACCCGCTGTGCATAGAGTGCAGGCATGAACCATCCACCAAGAGTAATGAATCTGATGAAGCCTTTATCATCGATATACTGGACCATGCACCCGATCTCATCCATATGGGCCGCAAGCATCACCTTGAAGTCACCGCCCCTCTTTACTGCGATCAGGTTGCCCATTGAGTCGGTCGAGAGTTCATCAACATAGGGTGCAATTTCACCTTTGATCATCTCGACGATATTCTGCTCATACCCAGACACTCCATGTGCGTCCGAGAGCCGTTTGAGTAATTCAAGTACCACAATAATCACTTATACAACGTTTCGTATCCGATTAAGTGCTTCTTTTAAGGCATCCTGTGATGCAGCATAGCTGATCCGTGCATATCCTGATCCTTTTTCTCCAAATGCAGTGCCAGGAACGATGATTACACCCGCTGAGATGATCGCTTCCATCTGCTCCTTTCTCATCGGGACGAAGAGGTAGAATGCACCTTCAGGAACTTTGAAGTCAAAGCCCATCTCTTTCAAGCCACCTGCCATCATATCGCGGCGTATACGGTATTCATCCCGCATCGCTGTGACGACACTCTGATCGCCGGTATATCCTGCAAGGGCCGCATACTGGGAGATTGAAGGGGCGCATGCGATAACATACTGGTGTACCTTGATGCATTCCTCAACGATCTCAAGCGGAGCCGCCAACAGACCTAACCGCCATCCTGTCATTGCATAGGTCTTGCTGGTAGCGTTGATAGTGATGACATTGTCTCCAAAGGCCGCAGCACTATAATGTTTTCCTTCATAGATGAAGTGCTCATAGACCTCATCGGAGATGACGATTGTCCCCTGATCGTCTGCATATTCCACGATCCCACGGATCGTATCTTTTGATTCGACGATACCGGTCGGATTTGCCGGAGAGTTCAGGACGACCATCCTTGCACCATCTATCGCATCATAGGTTCTGTTCAGGTCGATCCGAAGATCCTCTCCGAGTGGAACCGGGTCTGCTCTTCCGCCTGCCAGTTCTGCAAGGGCACCATAGGAGACAAAACCAGGATCAGAGAAGACCACCCGGTCACCAGGGTTAATCATAGCCTGCATTGCTATATGGAGTGCCTCACTTGCACCTGCGGTGACGATGATCTCTGATGGTGAATACCTGAGTCCGTTCTCGTTCCTGAACTTGGAAGAGATCGCCTCTCTGAGTTCCGGGATTCCGGAGTTCTGCGTATATCCCGTCTTACCATCTTGTATCGCCCGAATCGCAGCCTCTTTGATATGAAGAGGTGTATCAAAGTCGGGCTGACCGAGTGCAAGGCTGATAGCATTTGGCCCTGCCGACTCAAAGATCTTCCGAATACCAGAGATCTCAAGATTTAGTACCCTATCTGCAAATTTCATATGGATTCCCTTACTCAATGTTGGTATGTCGCTTCTTCAGTTCTCCCTCAGAGGTCTGCGTGATCTCCATCAACCGTGAGACGACAGCATCTGAGAAGATCATAGCAGTCGTCTCGAAGATGGTGCCGAGTGGGGCAAAAGACTTGTGTTCCCCCATCATCTGACGGATTTCGTACTCATGAGAGTCATCAGTGACGGCGTCACGCTGGCTCTCGATGACAACGATAACATCGGCGATCTTTCCAATCCGTGATTCCTTATTCGATGTAATAAGGCCAATTGTGGCTCCTATCTCTTTTGCCGTCTCTGAGATGTCTGCGATCGTCTTCGTGTTGCCGGATCCGGAGAAGGCAATTATCATATCGGATTGTTCGATTGCAGGAGTGATCGTCTCCCCGACAACAAATGATTTGAGACCAAGATGCATCAGCCTCATCGCAAATGCCTTTGCAACAAGCCCGGATCTTCCGGCACCCATCACATAGATGCGTTTGGCATTGAGAATTGCATGGGTGAACGCATCCACCTCTTCATCTTCGATGGCATCAGCAATAGACCGGACTTTCTGTGCCATCAGCCTCATCATATCCTGAACTCTTCCATTTTTCACCATGGTACATTCCTGATAACTTCTTTTACCCCTTCCTACATGAGAATATCTGAGAAGAGTATGGTATACTTAATAAATGGTGCATGATCCATATCAGGAATATGGAAGCGATTGATATCATTCTTCATTACTTTGTTCTTGCCTTCGAGACCGCCGGAGCTCTTCTGATAATTTTTGGTGGTGTTCGTGCTATCATCGGTGTTCTCAGACTTGAAGTGATTCACCAAAAATCAGTTACCTACAATTCAATACGTAGAGATTTTACCAACAAACTCATTTTTGGACTTGAATTTATCATCGCCG
>NZ_JAUSCG010000025.1 GCF_030651615.1 Methanocalculus sp. | reverse complement strand
TTAATCCGTCGGGAGAAGAGACGCTGACAGCCGTCAATCTGGATGATCGGACTATCGAAAAGGTGATCCCCAAATGCTGTCTCTCCCTTTACCTGCGATTGATACTCCATCGTGTAGATATCTTTTTTATAGACTTCTCTGATATGCTCAAGAAACAGGCTCTTGCCGGAGTAAGGGCTTCCGATGATGGCGATGTTCTGTCGCTCTCCATTGCGGTATCTGGAGATCGTCTCTTCAATGATCTTGAACTCTTTTATAAATCCAATACAACACGCCGATTGATTGGCATCGTTCGAAGAGGAATCACCAGGTGTCATAGAACAACATCTCTTTATAAGGTTCTCTATGATAAACATTCCTTATTCAGCAATTTGAAATAATCTTATACACCGATCGTCTTGATTTACCAGACCGAAGAGTCACATTGCAGGATAAGACATATCATCGCTCAACGTGAAGAGATTAACACATTCTCTCAAGAGGAGAAATTCATTAGGTGAAGACGGGCCATGGTGATGCATACATGAGTAGTATCTATGTTATTGGACATAAACAACCGGACACGGACAGTATCTGTAGTGCTATAGGATATGCAGAATATCTGAATATGCAGCATCCAGGCAGGTACATTCCTGCCAGATGCGGAGATATCAATGCAGAGACGGCATATGTCCTCTCTCATTTTGGAGTTGAATCCCCGGCTTTTGTAGAGTCGGTGGAACCCACTGTAGCCGATATACCGTTTACCTACACTCTCAGTGCACAGATGGATCTTCCTACAATTGATGTTGTTGAGATGATGGAAGAGCATGATGTACGAAACATTCCGATAACAGATCAAGAGGGAAAGTATGTCGGCCTCGTCTCAGAGCATGGGCTTGCACGTGCATATGTGCGGCGTACCCGTATTGAACCCCTCTCCGTCTCACCAATTAAGACTGACACATTAGCACGCATTCTTGATGGAGAGGTGATCGTCAGTAAGCAGGATATCCTTGAAGGAAATGTCTACATATCAATCGATGCACTCCATGTTGCCTTATCCCGTCTTACAAAGGACGATATCGCCATCGTCGGGGATAATGAACCATCACAACTCGCCCTTATTTCTGCGGGAATAGCGTTGTTGATCATCGCAGATGGCGCACCTGTTGGTGAGCGTGTGATTACAGCAGCGTCTTCACGAGGGGTCTCGATCCTCTCGACGAAACTTGATGCGTTTGGTGTGGCGAAGATGATCAACCTCTCGCTGCCTGCAAGCGATGTGATGGCAACTGATGTTCCGGTCATTCACCGTGATGATGGTGTTGACTATGTCAAACAGCTCATATCAAACTCCAGGTACCGTACTGCCTGTATTGTTGATGAAGAAGGAAAACTTCTCGGGATGATCTCCCGGAATACTTTTATGGATGAGATCCAGAAGTCTGTCATCCTCCTTGACCATAACGAGTATAGCCAGGCGGTTGACGGGATTGAACATGCCGAGATTCTTGAGATCATCGACCATCACCGGCTTGGAGCGATGACGACCCTAAAACCGATCCGGTTCATTATGGAGCCGGTTGGATCGACTTCAACCATTATCGCTTCGATCTACAAGGAGAGTGGAAGAGATATACCTACTCCAATCGCAGGACTTCTCCTTGCTGGTATCCTCTCAGATACCCTCGGTCTGAAGATGTCGACGACCACAAAGAAGGATGAATATATGGTTTCATATCTCGCAGATATCACAGGGATCGATCCGATGGAGTTTGGGATGCAGCTCTTCAGGGAGGGTATGGAGCTCTCAAACTGCTCGATGGAAGAGCTTGTTAAGAAGGATATGAAGCGCTATAATCTCTTCTCAAAGGATGTGGCCATATCTCAGGTGATGGTTCCATCTTCAGAGTTTACTACCCGTCATGGAGATGAGATACGATCACTCATCCAGAAACTCCGCGTCCTTATGGAGGTGGATATCTTCGTCGTACTCATAACCTGTGTGTATGAAAATGGATCAGATCTCTTCGCCTCAGGGGATGATTATACCCTTCAGCGGTTGAATTATGAGAATCAGCCGATCCGGCTTGATGGCGTGATGTCGCGGAAGAAGGATTTCCTTCCTCAGTTTGGACAGATGATCCGGGGATTATAATCCTCCCGGCCCCCTCATCATCGGTACTACTCCTGCACCTTCGAGGTTGCCAAGGGCAAATGCGTACCTCTCCCGGATCGTTTTTGGAAGGTTCTCCTCTGGTATTTTTTTAAAGCCATATGAGCTGTACCAGTCCACAAGTGCTCTTGTCGAATGCATAAAGAGGCGGTGGTCTCCGCACGATCTGATCAACGAGTCCATCGCATATTTTGCAAACCCATGGCCCCGGTATGCCTCGGGGGTAAAGACAGAGTCGACCTCATACCCGTCGGGATGCTTTCTGCATCGGGCTACCGAGACGAGGATTCCCTCTGCAAAAGTGCCGGATATCGTATCTCTCTTCGGATCCCCTGTCTGCTGATGGTACTTCTCCCATAGTGCTTCTGCAAGAGGAAACTCGTCATAATCCAGCAGACGCCCTTGCACCTGAAGCGTGATCTCGGGATAGCGAATATACACAGGAATCTCAGCCCTCGCTGCAACACCTGCAACCGTGGCTCCAATCTTCGCCTTCTTCAGGTAATCAAGGTGCCCAAAACGGGAGAGAAGTATCATGGTTGCCTGAAGTGTCCCGGCCACTGAGAGGATTGTATTAACCCGGTCGCCATGTAGTGCGAGGACAGATATCGAATATCTCTCATCTCCATTATTCATGCGATCAGCAGCATCCTTCAGCTGTTCCCGCAATGATCGGATATTCGCATAGTCAGTAGAGTCGGTGACATGCAGGAGCGTGATCTGTCCTTTGACATTCAGACTTTTTACGAACGCAAGAATCTCATATGATATGCTGGAGAGCTCAATTGGAATGAGGACATTATCAAAAATTTCCGGATGCATGCTGTTTTTGACATAGCGGGGATACTGCATGATCAGGAGATCACGGCTCACATTGAGGAGCAGGTTGTCTGATACCGACCCAAGGAGATATTTTTCGACTTTCCCCCTTCCCCTCGCACCAATAACGATTGTATCGATCCGCTCTTCTTCTGCAACGTCTCTGATCGCCTCTCCTATCGGTTGTTTCACATTCTCAATAATCCTGAAGCGAGTTTTAATATCAGAGGATGAGAGGAGGCTGCATTCCTTCTCCAGTTTTTCACGATCTTTCCCAGTAATGTTCCCTTCTGTTACATGGAGGATGATCGCATCAGAGATTCCGGGAATTTCCGAGGCCATCCGAAGGGCTGCCTGTGAGTAATCAGAAAAGTCAGTTGGTATGAGTATCCGCATGCCGATCTACCAGATGAAACTGATGGAAGGCTGAGAATATAAGGAGAGGGGATCTGGATGTTTGGAGATGGGAGTTGGGATGAGTATTAGATAGATGTGAACTGCTTCAATCTCACTCATTTCGTAAACGGCGTAAACAATCCTGAGAGTTGATTTGATTCCTGAGCTCTTTTCTGGAGCCCTTCAATTGGGGAGTGTCATTGTTTCTGTTGATCGATCTGAAACCTGTCCTCATCTCCATGGCCGGGAAGACCCCGGCATTCATGCCGGGGGGATCACCTTTACACCCTCGTTATCGATCTCGGTTGCAACCGCGATCTCAAGGCCGAGTGGTGTGACGATCGCTTCCATCTCTCTCCTGGTCTTATCAGTGATTATTGCAATTGCGGGTCCAACCGAGCTCATTGCGACAAACTCCAACCCGGCTTCGCGGAGGCGGCTCATATACTCGTAGAGGGCGAAGCTGTGGTGCTCAATCTCGGCCCGTTTTGAACCCCGAAACTCGATCTCCCACATTATATCGCCGATCGCCTTTAAGTCACCCCGTTCAACCGCCGGGATGAGATCCATCATAATCAGGTAGACCTTCAGTTCACGGTCCCGGTAATCAAGGGTTCGTGCCTTTGTCATCAGGAGGTCAAACTCATGCTCACCTGCACTTGAAACTCCTGAAGGAGGAATGACGATATAAACGTTCTTTCCTTCTGCAAAATCATGACGGTACACAAGAGACAGGGCATCTCCCATCACCCCGATCCCACCGTACGTGGAGACGGCAGGTCCGACTCCTGTCTCAAATCCGAAGACGACCTCTCCACCGATGGTCTCCTCAACATAATTATGCCCGATCAGAAGGCGGATCTGGTCAGCCGATAGGGGGTTGCCAACTGCGGTATTTGCCGCATGACCAACCACTGTCAGAAGTGTGCTGGTTGAACCAAGCCCTACATGCTCCTTTCCGTGATCGGTTGCGGTAACAGAGAAGCCTCCGGTATAACCGACCGCTTTTGTAAACGCCATCAGGAAGTGGCGGATGATCGCAGCACGCGGATGATTCACGGTGATTCCATCCGGCACACAGGTGACCTCTGCTTTGCAGTAGAGTTTGAGCGCAAACCCAAGCCCCCCGCCACCGGGATGGCCGGGTGCAAACCGGTTCATATCAAAGACGGTCAGATGAATCCTTGCTGGTGCAATAGCTGTATAGGTTCCCTGTCGTGGTGAGGCAGATATCTTCCCCTCAAACCCGCATGTCCTGATCTCCTCTCCCGGAGTAAAAGCCATGAACTCATACTCGACAAGGTCAAGGTCACCCCCACGGATCTTCATCGTTGGCATGGTATATCCCATAACGGTTCCCGATTCTGGATGATAGCCTTTCTGATCTGCTCCTTGATGAGTGTCTGCTCACTTTCACCCCCCGTACCCAGGGAATATTACCAAACAGGATGTACATAATCAAAGAGATGTCCGAACAGCTCAGAAAACTCAACCGCCTCTCCAGGACCTGTTTTGATATCACATTATCTCCCGGCGAGACGGGATGCACTCGTATCAGGAACAGGTATCTGAAGATGCTTCTCGACGGATCATGCAGTTTTGACTGTGCATACTGCGGAGTCTGTCAAAATGAGAATCCGGTGTCATTTTCCCCCGAAGAGTTTGCCCCTCTTATCCTCAAAGTATGGAGGAATCATTGGATCGATGGTCTCTTCCTCTCGACCGGGATTCCCCGTGATACAGAGGCGAGTATGGAGGATCTGCTTCAGACAGCGCATCTCCTCCGTCAGGGGGGGTTTACCGGATATCTCCATCTGAAGGTTGTTCCGGGTGCTCTCCGTGGTGATATCGCTGAAGCGGCACGACTGGCAGATCGGATAAGCATCAATCTTGAAGCAACAGACAAGAGCCGCCTCTCCGAGATTGCATCTGTCAAGAACTATGAGTCGGATCTGTTAAGGAGGCATGCATGGGTTTTTGAGGCGGCGCCGGACAGGCATACCACACAGATCGTTGTTGGGGCAGCAGAAGAGACGGATGCTGAGATCCTCTCATTCATGGATCGGGAGTACCAAAGATATGCTCCCGCAAGGATATACTATTCAGGTCTTATACCTCTCCCACAGACTCCGCTTGCAGCATCAGCACCTGCGAGCCCTGCACGGATACGAGGGTTGTATGCAGTGGATGCGCTTGTCAGAACCTATGGATATTCTCTTCATGAGGTCAGAGGTGCCCTTGGAGAGGAGGGAATGCTTCTGGCCGGTGATCCGAAGATCAATTGTTCCGGATCAAAACCGATCGATCCCTTATCTGCATCACGGGAGGAGCTGATACGTGTCCCTGGTATAGGGCCAAAAGCTGTTGATAGGATACTTGCTATGAGAAGAGAGGGTGTGGTTATCTCGCATGATTCATTAAAAGAAATGGGAGTGATCCTAAAACGTGCACTCCCACACCTCAGGATCGACGGGAGTATTCAGTCCCGCCTCCCCTCCCTCACTTATACTCCCGCTTTGAGTACTGATATTTCTCATCATCCCCGCCCTTGATCGTGATATAGAGCCATTCATACAGCGATTTCAATGTCCCAAACTGCACATATCGCCGCATTGAGAAACTGACCCTGAGCTTACCATCCAGTTTTACACGGCCGATCTCTCTCATTCTTCGTGCAATTTCGAGATCGTCCCCGGCATCGATGGTGCGGTACATTCCTGCCTCAAAGAACGCCTCCCGCCGAAATGCCGTATTGCAGCCGAGGGTGTAGTAGAGCGTGTGGGTATAGTAGCCGAGCCGGGAGAAGGTATTGGCGAGGGCAAGCGATATCTTGTGCCTGATGCCGGGCTCTATCGGCTCAACAAGCCCGTAGAGCTGAACAACTGCCGGGTCAGAAAAACCCGCCATGATCCTGGCAATCCAGTCCGGTGGGATGATGCAGTCGGCATCGGTTGTTGCAATGATATCTCCATGAGATGCGATAGCCCCGTCGTTTCGCGCTCCACCCACCTTCTTCGAGGTCTGGATAAAGACCATGTCGGCATACTGCTCTGCAATCTCCCGTGTCCGGTCTTTAGAATTGCCATCAACGACGATGATCTCATACTCGGAACGCGGGATCGTCTGCTTTGACAGGCTCTGTAAGCATTGTTCGATATTTGACTCTTCATTATAGGTTGGAACGATAATTGAGATCATGCCGTCTCCGAAAGTCTCTGATAGGTTTTGATATGCTCTTCTGCAATTCTTCTGATATCAAAGGGTTTCGTAAATTTCCTTGATATTCCTTTCATCCTGCGAAGCTCAACTTCATCCCGGATGAATGCTTCTGCCTCATTGATCTCTGAAAAGAGGAGTGATGCTCCACCAAAGACCTCCCGGAACTCCGGTATGTCACGTGCTACAACTGGAACACCCGTTGAGAGGGCTTCAAGAAGAACCATCGGCATGATCTCGGCATATGAAGGGAGGAAGAAAATGTCCGCCCCTGCATATGCATCAGTGATATCCGGAACAAAACCGGTGAAGATGACATTCTTTCCGGAACTCCGCTTCATCATCTCAATCTTCGCATAATCTTTTGAGAGGACGCTGTATGGATAGCCACCCACCCAGACAAACGTGATATCCGGCATCATCTGAGCAAGTTTGAGGAAGTCATAAATACCTTTTCTCGGCGTTTCCTGTGCAACCGTCAGGACGATGGTATCGTGATCATGTACTCCGATATACTCCCGGAAACGCTTTCTCTTTCCTTCATCCGGTTTGAATTTATCCCGGTTCACACCATTTGGGATAAGTGTCGTCTCCATATCCGGGAGCATCGCCTGAATCTCACGGAGGCTTGGAGGCGTGATCGCAATGATATGATCGAATTTTCCATAAATCTTGGGATACTGGTTATTAATGAAGGTGGAAAAAGCGACATTCCCATCATTTAACCGTGGTGTCGAGTGGGCAGTCAGCAGCTTCACACCTTTACTATATGAGCGGTGTGTGAGTGCCATTGGCCCGAAACTATGATAATGCACAATATCGAAGTCAGCATTATATGAGTTCCATGAGACATCATGATGGTCCAGAGTGATGATCTGACGATATAATGTCTTTGCGAGAGTTGAACAACCAATATACTTAAAGAAGAAGATATCCTCAACAAAAATATTCGCTCTCATGAAAGACGCTCCATAAACTTCATGGCACTTCGGATACACCCATCCATATTCAGGTACTCAAACTCCGAGAACCTCCCAACGAGGTGAATGCCAATTCCCTCGAGATAAGACCTGACGATCCTGATATTTTTCAGATAATCGAGATCATATACCACATATGCAAACGTTGATCGGGCAACCGAGGTATGGACGATCTCTACCCCCTCCGGGATGAGCCCCATGCGGGTAAGATTTGCTAGTGTGTCAGCCAGGATCTCCTGATCGGAGAGGGAAGAGATTGTATCCCCCTCATTGTAGGTGATCTCGGCAAGGATTGACGCATGGCCCTTTGGTGCAACCGCGTCACTATAATTTGAGGGGAATGAGATCCGATTGAAGTATCCATTTGTTGCCTCAGGAATGTAGACCCACGAGAGAGGTGGTGCCAATCCGGCAAACCCGATGCAGACACTGATCAATGAGTTGTACTTAAGTGCATCACATGCCTGCTGCACTTCGGGGGGCAGATCCGAAAGGCATGGAAGAAGGTGTTGAAGCGGGATTGTTGAGATGACCTGATCTGCGGTATATTCATCTCTTCCATCTCCTATGACCCACATATCTCCTCTCCGTCTGAGAGAGTTTACCTGACTGTTGGTTCTGATAGTACTCTTCACCGGGTCTGCAATTGCCCTGACAAGAGCCTCGATCCCCCCCTCGATTGGGTAACTGAAGACTGACTGATGAGTATAGCCTTCAGTTGGAATCCCAATTGCTGATTTTATAATATCTTCGACAGGGGGACGGGGAACCCTCCCCTCCATCCAGTGAGCTGACATCTGATCTGTCGGATAATTCCAGATCTTCTCATTATAGGGGATCATATAACATTCTGCAATACCACGACCAAACGTTGCGAGGATCCAGTCCTTAAAGTTTGCAGGTTCTGGAATATCTCCTTTTTCAGCTGCGATTATAGTTTTGATATATTCGTTGATACAGAAGAAGAGGTCCTCTTTTGGGAGATCAAAGAGGCCATTCTCAAAGGGATAGTTGATCATCAGACCTTTATAGAATATTTTGGTATTTCGCTTCCTCTCAGCCCGGTTTGACCGGAGCACCTCATTCATAAACGAGAGTACAGCAGTGTCGCGGGAGAAGATGATATGGGACCCACCCAGATCAAAGGTGAATCCATCTGAGGTACGTGATCGGCAGAGACCTCCAATATTCTCCTCTTTCTCAAGCACCATCAGCTCTTCTCCAGCTTCATGCAGAAGCCGGGCGAGTGTTACACCGGTAAGCCCACCGCCAAGAATTGCCCATCTCACACTATATCGTTTAGTCGAGGAACGTTATATCGATTTGTCCGTTTACCTCTAACTCCGCCTGAAGAGATGTTCAAGATCCTCTCTGGTGAAATGGATCACTGCCGGCCTTCCATGAGGGCAGGTATATGGAGGTTTGGCATGAAAAAGCTGAGAGATGAGGCGTTCCATCTGCTCCTGAGAAAGGTGGGTATTTCCTTTGATTGCGGCTCTGCATGCTATCGTCTTATAAACACGCATACGCCGTTCACCCGCAGGTCCCCGGATACCTTCAATAAGCTCCATTACAAGGGATTTAATCTCCTCCGGATCATCAATCCTTCTGCCACCTGACGGCACTGCACGAACTGCAACAGTCTCACCTCCGAACTCATCAATGATAAAACCTGCAGAAGAGAGATCCTCCTCCGCATCAAGGATGAGTGCGGCATTCTTTCTGGTGAGCTGTATTGTAACCGGAACGAGGAGATGTTGGGATTCAACCTTTCCGTCTATCCCGTGAAGGAGCTTTTCATAGACGATCTTCTCGTGTGCTGCATGCTGATCGATGATCATAAGATCTCCATCATCTCCTCCGGCAAGGATGTATGTGCCATATATCTGGCCGAATATCAGGATTTTTTTCTGAAAAGACGCTGTCTGATCTGTTTCAGAAAGAGGTGGTGCCAACTCGGTCTCCCTGAGCTGGCGATCAGTCATCGTATAGGGT
>NZ_JAUSCG010000002.1 GCF_030651615.1 Methanocalculus sp. | reverse complement strand
GACCGCCGCCGAATGGATCGCCAAATCCGGTGCAACAGCGATTCTGTACTCGATGGGTATCACGCAGCACACAACCGGTGTGGACAACGTCAAATCCATTGCCAACATCCAGATGCTGACAGGCAACCTCGGCAAACGCGGTGCCGGTGTGAACGCACTCCGTGGCCAGAACAATGTGCAGGGTGCCTGTGATATGGGCTGTCTGCCTGTCGTCTTCACCGGTTACCAGAAGGTCATCGACGAAGCGGCCCACAAGAAGTTCTCTGATGCCTGGGGCTTCCCCGACGGTATCGCTGAAGCGAAGAACGGGTATGAGGTCACAACGATGATGGACGTCCTCACCGATAAACCTGGTGAGCTGAAGGCGATGTACATCATGGGCGAGAACCCGATGCTCTCCGACCCCGACCTGACGCATGTCGAACACGCGATAAAAGCCCTTGACTTCCTCGTTGTGCAGGATATCTTCCTGACCGAGACCGCCCAGCTCGCAGATGTCGTTCTTCCGGCGACCTGCTATGCCGAGAAGGACGGTACCCAGACGAATACCGAGCGGCGTGTCCAGATGTGGCGCAAAGCCCAGAACCCACCAGGTCAGGCGAAGCTCGACTGGCAGATCTTTGCCGAGCTCGCTGCAAAGATGGGCTATGCGGCACAGTTCCCCTGGAAGAACGTCGAAGATGTCTTTAACGAGATTGCAAAGGTTACGCCGTCCTATGGTGGCATGAACTATGCCCGTATCTCAAAGCCCGAAGCGCTCCACTGGCCCTGCCCAACAACTGAGCATGCAGGTACACCAATTCTGCATATCGGGAAGTTCTCCCACCCAGACGGTCTTGGAATCTTCTCTCCGATCGAGTTCAAGTATCCTGCCGAGGTTCCGGATGCAGAGTATCCATACATCTTCACGACAGGCAGGAATCTGTTCCACTGGCATACCGGAGGTATGACCCGGCGTTCGGAGTCACTTGATGCCGAGGAGAAGACCGGTTGGATCGAGATCAATGGTAATGATGCAAAGACGCTTGGCATCATGGATGGTGAGATGGTGCTTGCAAAGACGCGGCGTGGCGAGATCAAGGTGCCTGCCCGTGTAACGAAGGATATCATGCCAGGCGTGATGTTCATGCCGTTCCACTTTGCAGAATGTGCAGCCAACGTCCTGACGAACAACGCACTTGACCCAATCGCAAAGATTCCGGAGTTCAAGGCCTGTGCTATTAAGATTGAGAAGATCCAGGAGGCCTGAAGATGGTTGCAAAAGGCGATATGGTATATGCATGGTCAAAACAGTCTGATCTTGCAGAGAAGGGCGAGTGCGGAGGAGCTGTCTCAACACTTCTGAAGTACGCCCTTGAGAGCAAGATGGTTGACGGTGTCCTTGCAGTTCGAAAGGGTGCAGACATCTACGATGCAACCCTTGAGATCATCACTGATCCGGCCGAGATCGTAGGATCTGCCGGTTCCCTCCACTGTGGTACTCTCCTCATCCCAAAGATGATCAAGAAGTACCTCAATGGTGCAAAAGATATGAAGCTCGCTGTCCCTGTGAAGGGGTGCGATGCGATGGCATTCTACGAACTTGCCAAGAGGAATCAGATCGACCTCGACAATATCATCATGGTCGGTCTCAACTGCGGTGGAACCGTCAGCCCGGTCTCTGCCCTGAAGATGATCAAAGAGAAGTTCGGTGTTGACCCTGCCGATGTCGTCAAAGAGGAGATCGACAAGGGCCAGTTCATCATCGTCACAAAGGATGGCCAGCACAAGGGCATCTCCATCGACGAGCTTGAAGAAGAAGGATATGGCCGGAGGAGCAACTGCCGCCGGTGTAAGATGAAGATCCCCCGCCAGGCAGATCTTGCCTGCGGTAACTGGGGTGTCATCGGCGACAAAGCCGGAAAGGCAACCTTCATCGAGGTCTGCTCCGAGAAGGGTGCAAACCTGGTTGATGGCGCGGTGAAAGCCGGCGCACTCGAGACCTCTGCAGCAGATCCAAAGGGTATTGCTATCCGTGGCAAAGTCGAGAATGCGATGCTCAAACTTGGTGACAAGTGGCGCAACCATGACTTCAAGGCACTCGGCGAAGGTCGTGCACGTCTTGAGACGATCATGAAAGAGACCTCCCGGTGTATCAAATGCTATGCATGCATCGAGAACTGCCCGATCTGCTACTGTGTTGAGTGCAGCACAAAGAAGCCTCACCTCGTTACACCAGGTCAGGTTCCGCCAAGCTTCATGTTCCACATGATCCGGTTTGCTCACATCTCCGACTCCTGTGTTAACTGCGGTCAGTGCGAAGAACTCTGCGCGATGGATATTCCAAATGCACTCTTCATGCATGCCCAGCAGGTTGAGCTTGAGAAGATGTTCGGCTTCACACCCGGTGTTGACATGCAGCCTCCGGTTCTTGCCTATGCTGAAGAGCGGGTTGAGCGGAAGCGTCTTGACTCAACCGGATCAGATCAGATCTTTGACAACGTCTTCAAAGAGTAAATATTTCGTGAAAATTGTGGAGGGATTTTCCCTTCACCTTTTTACTTATGGTTGTTTTTCCTTCTCTTTTCTGCTCAGTACTTTTACAAAAAATTTGTGAATCGTTGATAATCATATCTTTTTAACTTGGTTGAAAAAGAAAAGTTTCATGAATTCACTTCTTCTATTATTATAGGATGAATGGCGATGTTAGAAATGATCTGCCACCCTGTTCCAATCAGGTTAACGGTGTGGTTCGGAGTTACCCGGTTATTTTAATTGACAAAGATCGTTTTTTACAGGATACAGTCTCTATCTGTATTGAGGAGCAGATCCGTATCTCCATCAATGATCAGCATATCGCAACGATGGTGGCAACTCCTGATGAGCTCACTGAGTTTGCAGTTGGCTTTGTGGTGGATGAAGGTATTCTGAGAGGGTTTCATGAGATCCAATCTGTAAGGGTTGACGGGACTTCAGTGAATCTACAGACTGTACCTGGGGTGTTGATTGGAAAACCAGATATTGAAGTCCGAAGTTCAGGCGGTTTGGGAAATGTTAAGCTGGATAATTCTGAATCTCTCCCTCTCTCAGATAGTTCTGTATTCACCATAGATTCGATCTTTTTAGCGGTAGATCTCCTCCATGATCTCTCGTCCACCTGGAAGAAGACTGGTGGGACTCATTCGGCTATCATCCTTTCTGGTGATAATGAGCTTGTTGCATATGCTGAGGATATGGGAAGACATACGGCGATTGACAAAGTGATTGGAAAAGCCCTGATGAAAGGTGTATCACTTTCAAGTTGCTGCCTGACCTGCACGGGTCGTCTTCCTGCTGGCATGATCCAAAAAGCCTATCGTGTCGGAATTCCCCTCATCATCTCAAATAATGCACCTTTCAGCTCTGGAATCGATCTGGCAAATCAGCTGAATCTCACTGTTGTTGGGTTTGTAAGAAAACCCAGGGCGATCATCTATTCTGGCACCCACAGAATACAGGGAGCATTGCAATAATGTGTGTCAAGGTGGGGTTGGTAGTGTTCTTCTGGGAAAATAGATTTGAGGTTTATAACCTCTCAGTAATTGTTTAATTAATCCCTCTTGATTTAGTGCTATTTCAGGCTTTCCTATAATAATGTGTACCTGCACAGCTCGTGCAAAGATCACCTGCGGCGAGGTAATCGGGAATTGTCTCCCCGCATTTTGTACAGGTAACAGATATCCATTTCTTCTTCTTCTCGGTCAGTACGATGACCTCTTCAGATGAGAGTATCTCCCGCCCTGAAGCGATGATCTCCTCAAGGAGTGTCATAACGCCATCTCCATGATGATCAAAAGAGGGATCGTTTGTAAACCAGGCATAGAGTGTCTGATATTTTTTCAGTTTTTCAAGGTCAACATATACTCTCACACCTTTCGTCTCTGCATCCCAGGATTTGCGATTGAGGGTAATAGCGAACCGTCCGATCGGGATAACCCTCAAACGGTTATTTCCTATGGTGCAATGAGCGAGGACCTGTAGTGCATCCGGTGCGCATTTGTGGCTCTCGCTCACACCATAGAGGGTCTCGCCTGGTTCTGCTTTGAGTAGTTCAAGTGCATAATCGGTCATGAATACTCCGATCAGAAGACCTGGTGATGGGAAGGTGTGGAAATGGGTACAACGAATTAATGCCTCCTTCATTGCAGGACCGATACCATGTTTATCCATCATCTCTTCGAGCTGTGGAAGTATGCCGAGCGTTAACATATCTCAGTACTTGGTAAATAAATGATAATATCTTTTCTATTAAGGTAATTGCAAAATATTTACTGTTTCTCCCCCTGGGTGTTCATCACTGGTTATTCGTATGTTCGGATTTAATTTATTAAAAAATTAAATATTGCTGTCCATCCTGGTAAATCATTAAAGTATATTTGATTGATTCTTTAAACCTATTTTACACGCTCCGGTAATGAAACGCGCATGATATTTTGGCCAAAATAATCTGATCGAATAGGAATCTTTTTATATGTATACCATATCAATTTGACTTACTATATATATATGGTGGTTTGTGTTTATATGCAATCACAGAGAGTATTGGTTGATCACACATGAGCATCCTCTGGATGTCTGCGGATCATTAATATGGAGAATTGGCATGAGTGAAAATGAAGAAACGATGAGGTATGTCCCAACAACCTGTCCGTATTGTGGTGTTGGATGTGGACTCAACCTCGTAGTAAACAAGGGAAAAGTTGTTGGTGTTGAGCCCTATAAGCGGTCACCCA
>NZ_JAUSCG010000214.1 GCF_030651615.1 Methanocalculus sp. | reverse complement strand
ATCCGATGCTATGGATTAAAAAATACCGCCCAAACACACTTGATGAGATCCTCGGAGAAGAGCATATAAAAAATCAGCTGAAGATGTTTGCGGAGAGTGGATCGTTTCCCCATATGCTCGTATCCGGATCTCGTGGAGTTGGGAAGACGACGGCACTCGAATGTTTTTTGAAACTTGTATATGGCGAATATACTTCTGAGAACGTAACTGTGATCCCCTCAGGCACCCTCTTTTCACAGGGGAGAGCATACCTTGAGGCAAATCCGAAGTTCACGCATCTGTATCAGAAGAATATGAGCGTTCTTGCCAACTTCAAACATATCGTCCGGTGGCATGCTTCACTACGGCCCTTAAATACACCCTTCAGGGTGATAATCTTTGATGAGGCAGATGCCCTCCCTCAGGATGCCCAGAACGGTCTGCGGCGAACAATGGAACGGTTCAGTGCCACATGCCGTTTCATCTTTGTAACGACACAGCCTGCTTCTGTGATTGACCCGCTCAGATCCCGCTCTCTCCCCCTCTCCTTCCTCCCTATTGAAAGTATTCTTATTGCGAACCGGCTCAGGGAGATCCTCTCTCTTGAAGGGAAAGAAGGCACGGTCTCAGATGATGATCTCGACCTCCTTGCAATAGCAGTTCGTGGAGATCTGAGAAAGGCGATTATGCATCTTCAGGTGGCGGTAGAGACCAATTGCCCTATTGATCCCGAATCGATCGATGACACAGAGACAGTACGTCTCTCGAACATGATCCTGGACGCGGTCAGGCGTGGAGATCAGTCAGCCGCCCAGAAGGGTGCCGAGACCCTCATGATCGAGTATGGCCTCTCTGGAAGAGAACTTATCAGAACAATCTGGCGTTCCCTCAAGGTCTGTTGTAATAACCCCAAAGCGACACTGCTCGTTGCAGAAACGGATTCTTTAATTGGTATGTCGGGGAATGAGTACCTTCAGGTGAATGCATTCCTTGCGAGGCTTCTGGAGATGAAGATATGAGCAGAACGAAGGTACAGGCACATTACGATGAGGTTGCGGAGGTTTATGATCAGCGGTACGATCTCCGTCAGGGGAGGCTGTACCACCATCACCTCAGCAGGATCATACTTAACCGGCTCCCAAATGGCGGAAGCCTTCTTGATCTCGGATGCGGAACCGGTCTTTTTATCGAGCACTATCTGAAGAATGGCGATCAGGGGGTCGGGCTTGATATTTCACCTGGTATGGTGAGGATTGCCCGCCTTCGCTGTCCGGAATCTGATTTTCTGGTTGGAACAGCAGATATCCTGCCGTTTGATGATGAGAGCTTCGAGAATGTAGCAAGCCTTCTTGCGTTCACATACTTAAAGGATCCCGATGCAATGCTCAGGGAGTCATATAGGATCTTAAAGCCGGGTGGACGGATTGCCGTCTGCACGCTCGGCAGAAATATGATGACATGGATGGTCCCTCCCTTCTATAAACTTGGTGAGTGGCTGGGGTACCGAAAAATCGGTGTCGGTGATTTTGGTGAGAACTACTATTCCGGAGAAGAGATGAAAGAGATGTATTTAAATGCTGGTTTTGTTGATGTTGAGTCAACCCGTTGCTCATTTGCTCATTATACTCTCTCCCCGCGTATCTTCTCAATTGCGCAGCGGTGTGAACCGTTGATCGAGGGGCATCTTCCGTTGTTTGCATTCAATGTCTGTGTTAGCGGCAGGAAAGAATAGAGTGGGATTATTGTAGCTGCGAAAGCACCCTCACCTTCTTCTCCCGTGCCGCCTCTGCCGCACGGTCAACCTTCTTCTTCATCGCCTCGAAGTCGTCGCACTGCTTTTCAACGACCTTTTTGAGCGGGGTGTATGCAGCCTCGCGGAACTGTGGGGCAAAGTCAACCTCTTCTCCTCTTGAGATGAGGATGGATGCTGCAGGACCCTCCTCTGCTCTCCCGATGATCTCCACCGATACACCCGTTCCCCTGATGACGGCGATGACGCGGTCTGCTGCTTCAGGAGGCACAACGACGAGGAGTGCGTCCAGTGAGACACCAAGGTAGTCTATACCGAGTTTATCGAGGAGGGTAAGGACACGGGGGTTCACGAGATCCCTGAGTTTTTCTTCCTCAATGATGATCCGGCACTGTGCTGTCTCTGCCATCTCAAAGACATCTCCCCGGAGACCGCCGTTTGTGACATCGGTCATCGCATGGATCTCTGAGAAGACCGGATCTTTGATCAATGCATCACATGCACGGAGGAAGTGGAGGTTGATCGTCTCATCAACATAGTCGGCGTTGCCTGAGTAGATGGCGGCAGTGGCGATCGTACCGCCGCCTGCACCTTCTGTCATCAGAAAGAGATCCCCCGGCCTTATCTGGCGGCGGGCGGTGATATGGTCTGCGACCCCGACGACCCCGACACATCCGGTCATCCGGTCGCCGATCACCATATCGCCACCGATCCGAAGGGTCGATCCGGCAATGAGCGGGACACCGAGTGCTTCTGCAACTGTGGTGACGCCTGCTGTATAATCGAAGATTTTGGCGACATCGCCATCATCTGCCACATGGATATCCGAGATGAGACCGACAGGGGTTGCGCCCATCACATAGACGTCACGGAGGGTTGCACGGGTTGCATGGAAGCCTGCGAGGAAGGGGTAGTCTGAGAGGCGGGAGTGCATCCCATCGACGGTTGCGATGATATACTGGCCGCCTGCCTGAACAACGCCGCCGTCATCCATCTCGGAGACGCCGACAGATGCATTTGTATCACCGATGATCTCTGCAATCTTTCGATGCGCATAGAAGTCCCCGGTGCCGCGTGATCCAACACCAAACGCTCCCATCGATACCCCTGCTTTCTCATAGGTGAAGAGATCGCCACTGAGCCCTTCGGTCAATCTGACTTCTTCGATTGCCGCTCCTGCAAACGCCTCGGCATATTCTTTTGGTACATCTTTGATCTCGAGTATCCGGTCACGCAGGCGGGTACGCAGGTCTTCATCAGAGCAGCCTAATCGTGAAAATCTGCGTACGTATCCTTCAACATCCATAAGTACCGAAGGGTGATGATCGGCAATAAAGGCGTGATGCAGATGGTTCTTCCCGACTGCTTTTTCGTATTCCTCATCCTGATCAGCGCAGGAGTTGATCGGAATCCTGATGAGGGGGTGGGACAAGAGTTCTTTCATTATGGCATGTGACCTCACGTATTCTGCCTGTTCAATTGCCGGCTCCGATTCGAGCGGGGGCGCAGGTCTTCAGGTCGATCTGAAGACCTTTGCCGCATACGGGGTCTATGGCC
>NZ_JAUSCG010000204.1 GCF_030651615.1 Methanocalculus sp. | reverse complement strand
ATGGGCTTCCTGCCTGTTTGATCGTGAAATCGAATCTGATGTTCTCCGGATGGGTGAAGGTATTCCATGACAGGTTACTGAAAGCGGGTCTGGCTTGATCGGATCACTTGTTGAGCACTTGTGCTGAACTTGACTGATGTCAGTTTTCGGCAGCGATAGTCCCCACACTAGTGGTGTGTGAGAAGACGGTGGTGGTAAGGTAGATCATTTTTTGGTGAGCCCGGTTGATCGACATTAAATGAGCGAAAACAAACCTGGAAGGTTATGATCCGGAGGGAATTCTATTCCTTGCATCTCTCTCAAAATCTTCCTTATCGGGGAAAGTTATCTCTCAACTGATTGGCAGCAATGGTGTATCTATCTCTTTTGAATTTGGCTCTTCTTGACGATTGTACCTATTGCATTATCTCTTTTTTCTCTTTCGTTACAGTCCTTATTGGGGTGGGGGTGTAGGTCATCTATTCTCTCTGTTGGTTAATTGAAGGGGTGTGTATGTGGTGATTCAGTTCAAAGTGTCTTCTCTAAGGGATTATTATAAAAATTAAAATGATCTGGCTGTTCTCGGCACTATTGTGGCCTTTCTTTTACATCTCCTGCTTCTTTGGTTTCGCTGCTTGATCTGGCATAATGCTTATCCATGTACAGTACCTGAGTTCTCCTTCGCCTCTCTCTTCATCTCTTTATCGATCCAGTTTGGTTGCTGCCGTGTCTGATTGAGGTCGATTCTCTCTCATCTTCTGTTGAATGTTATCTGATCTCTGCCTTGATCTCTCTGATTTATAAAATGCCATGTGGGCTGGCTATCAACAGTTTGTTGGTGATCTGGCAAAAAACTGGTGTGTATCTTCACGATACAGCGCACTCGCAGGAAGCTCCACCCGTAAGGGTGGGGTGGTTCACTCGTTCTATCTGAAAAAATCCCTCTCATAAACCATATGATGCTATATAATGTCTGTGAGAAAATATACCTATTATCATCTCATTTTGACTCTTCAGGAGATCAATTCCGATTCTTCACAATCTGGCGTTTTCCCAACCATATATTCTGCGCAATATTCAAATGCATGAAGATACTACTCTACTCTGATGGCTCCCCACAAACGGTTCTTCTCACTCTGGATTCTCAGGTACATGAACCACCTGACGATGCGTAACTACTCGGAGAAGACGATCGATACATATCGACGGGTGCTTGAGGACTTCTCTGTCTATTGTGCCGGACTACAGGGGAGTGATGATCCGGTGGTTGATACGGATGGATATGAGATCACTGATTTTCTGGCACAGGCTTCTGCTAAACGTGGGATATCAGCAACTACAATGAACCGGTACCTCTCCACACTCAGCTCATTCTTTACATTTCTGGTCGGCCAGCATATTATCGAGACGAATCCGGTTCTGGGTGTTGATCGGCCAAAGATCAAGGATCGTGAACTCCTCTATCTGAAACATGCCGATGTCATCTCACTCTTAAACCGGATCGAGGATCCACGTGACCTTCTCCTCGTCCGGACAATCTATGCAACCGGTGTCCGGGTCTCCGAGCTCTGCGGGATTCTTATCGAGCATATCGATTTTTCTGAAGAGACGATCCGAATCAGAGGTAAGGGAGGAAAGATACGAACCGTCTTCATCGATCCAGAGACATTAGATTCGATTCGCTCATACACCGGAGGCAGAACCGAAGGTCCGGTCTTTACCGGCCATCACGGTGCTCCCCTCTCTCCGCGGACTGTCCAGCATATCTTTCAGAAGTATGCCCCTTCCGGAATAACTCCGCACAAGATCCGGCATAGCTATGCAAGTGAGCTCTACAGGCGTTCAAGAAATCTCAGGGTGGTTCAGGAGAATCTTGGTCACTCGTCGATTAAGACGACTGAAGTATACCTGCATACGGATATTGAGGAGAGGCGGCAGGTCTATCAGGAGCATTTCCCTTTATCGGGGAGGTAGAAAAAGAGGATTGTGGATCTTCTTTTCGACTCACTTTCATCAGGATTTAACTTTTTATAGATTCTTTATCTCTTTTCATTCGAGAGGAGTTCTCCGTTCTTTGCAATATTTTCGTGTGGCAGCTCCTGATACAGGACAATAATTGCAGCAGGGTCAACACCGAATGTGTTGGCGACGGTCTTTGTGATATCCCTGGCAACAGTCCGCTTCTGTTCAGTTGATCGACCTTCTGCCATCTGTATGGTTATAATGGGCATGTATATGAAAAAGGCAGGTAGTGATAAATGCGTTTTTATTTGTAATGATCCCTTCTGATAAACTCATAAGAAAAGGGGGTAATAGATCTCCCTCACCATTTTTTGCTCTGCTTTCCCTCTTTAACCCAGGTAATTGTGGCAGACTGGATATAGATGCCAATTAATGCACAGGTTAGTCCAACCACCGTATAGATGATGATTGCGCGAACGCCTCCATCTGGTGAGATTGGAAAGTCCGGAACATTACTGATGGAGAGGAGATAACTGCTTGCACCATAGATTATCGTTCCGATAGCTCCGATGAAGAAAGGGATGATCACGACTCTTCCAAGAGTGTGTGGATCGTTTAATATACAGTCGATGATCTTTCCGGCCATGGCAACAAGCCCTCCTCCAACAAACCACCAGACTGATCCGAAGATGAAAGCAGCAATAAAGAGTAATACTCCTGCCTCTTCAGAGAGGGGGTAATAGACAAGGAGGCTTGTCAAACCCATAATAATCCCGACGATCCAGATCAAAACCGTTGAAATATATGCAACGAAACTGAAACTCCCTTTCTGAAATGAGTTTTGCAGACTTAATATGATGTACCCAAAGAACTCATCCACTCCAAACCCTTTGAAGAGAAGGTAGGTTCCAACGGCTCCTACAACGATGAAAGTCGCCATGTCCGGCCTTCCAATGAGGTATGCAGCAGAATAGAGCAGCATGGCAAGACCTACCGGAATCAGCACCACTCGTGCGATCTTCGGATCATCAAGAAACTTCTTCAGGATATAGTATGTCCCCTCAAGATTGGGCATCTGGGTGACAATTACGCGCCGGATGCTCTCAACGGGAATTCTTGACTGGACAATCGGGAGAATAAAGTCGTCTTCAGCTCCATCTGAGACTAAAATGCATGAATTAGCTTCGGTCTGGGTAATGATCTGAGTGAGGGAGTCTGCAATTCTCCGGTCACCCTCGAGCATATTCATATGGTTTCCGCCAATGACTGCGATAATGACGTCCTCTCCCCGGGCAATGAGTTCGTCGTAGGTTTTTAAAGCCTGAAAGATAGCATTAACGTCTGAATCTTCAGGATCGGCAAGTCCCAGTCTCGTTGCTGCATTAAGGCATGCTTCTCTTCCGATGACGGGGCTTTCTATCCCTGCCTTATAACCGATATCATCGTCACGGTCGACGCTCAGTACAAGCGTCCTCCTCTTCTCCATTACAGATTAGATGAACGTATTAGGATAATAATGTTATTTCGACAGATAACTGCAAAATCCATTATCTCCATCGTGATACTACAGAAAAGACGGAGTGATGTAAGACGAAAGTGAATGATGCAATGTAGCAGAAAAAAATTAGATGAGTTTTGATCTCTGAAGGAGGAGCAGATCGTCTGTGGTGAGTTTTTCACCGCTCTTGAATGAGTTGAAGATCTTCTCTGCTTCCATTCTGACAGTCTTATTCTCTTTGACGGTTTTTACCTTCTTGGTCTTTGTCCGCATGCCGCTGATAACTTTATCATAGTCACGCAGCTCTTTCTGACATTCGATGAAGGACTTGTGTTCAGCATCTGCTGCTTCCTGGGCTTCGACGAATGCACGGTGTTTTGCGTCCGCTTCTTCCCGTGATTTGTCTGCTTTCCGGTAACAGTCTACCATCAGGTCATGGTGCGTCTGTGCAAGTTCTGCACTCTCGGTCACCTTGATATGAAGGTCAGATGCCTCTTTCCTGAGATCGCGTGCCTCCTGAAGTTTGGTCCGGATCTCTTTATTCTGCTCAAGTTCTGCTTCCTGTTCGCGAACCTGGCCTTTCATCTGTTTGATCTTCTCAACGAGTTCCCGTTCCTTGTCGGCACTCATTGCTTCGGTCTGCTGTTTAAACTCGAGAAATTCAATCTGACGCTGGATATCTTTGACCTGGCCCTTTTTGATAGTGCCATGCTCTTTTTTGTACTCTTCCAGCTCTTCAAAAAGTACATTCGCCTTCTCATTCAGGACATTTCGCTGATCTTTCAGATCGGATACATCCTTGTTGCTGCCGTCACGAAGCTCCTTATGTTTCTGTGCTTCTTCGACATATTGGCGGGTCTGATTGTTCAACTCATTTCGCTCGCGGGCACACTTGCTCGCAAGGGCATTGAGTTCATTTCTTCGGTTCTTGTGCTGTTCAGATTCAGCGAGAATAGTCTTCCTCTTATCAACGAGATCATTCAACATGCTCAACAATCCTCAAATGTCGATACGTTTACCTCTGGGTTGGCAGGAGAGTTCATTAACACAAAATTCATACAGATCTTCCTTTGAAAAAGGTCTCATCTGAGAAAAAACAGACAACAACTCGCCTGAGTGCCGTTGTGTGTGGATCATCCTGTTCAACCTCCGATACGAAAAGCCAGTTTCGCAGACTTCTGGTGGCGGAATATGGTGCCTTAGCCAGAGGTAGTGATACGACTTTCTATAAGTAAAGGTTGAGGTCGTTATTAAATGTATCGTGCACCCAAAATGCAGGGCAGTTCATCACTATTAATCGTTTATCATAAAGAAAAAGGTGTTTTATGTTACATCACCCAATCAAGAAGACTTCCTGACCGGGAGTCCGCAACTCCTCGTCGAAGGCCCTGTGATGGTGCCATTTCCCGGCTTTTGTTGCCGGTTGACTGTACTCCGAGGCTTGGGCGTCCTCCGAGTATCTGTGGGCTCTGAACACCCGTCATGATTGCCATCACACGTACTTTGCCTTCATAATCATTCCTGACGCGCGCACCCCAGATCACATCTGCATGTGGATCCAGTTCGTATGTGAGCTGGCTCGCAATCTCTTCAGCGTCATGCAGAGTGAGATCATTACCGCCGGTGATGTGAATCAGGCATCCGGTAGCTCCGCGATAGTCGATATCAAGGAGTGGGTGGTCGAGACATTCCCGGACGACACTCTCTGCTTTGTTCTGCTGTTTGCTCTCACCCACAAGCATCACGGCAAGGCCTCCTTTGCTCATCGTTGCCCGGACATCTGCATAATCGATGTTAATGAGTGAGGGTTCGGTGATAGTTTCACTGATACCTTTTACTGTTTCAGAGATGAGCTGATCCATCACTGAGAATGCCTGACCGAGCGGGAGGTTCGGAACAAAGTTTTTGAGTCGGTTGTTGTCAAGGACGATCACCGAATCTGCAGCGTTTCGAATCGCTTCAAGCCCTTCTTCTGCCTTGAGCATGCGCGCCTTCTCGACCTGGAACGGGTAGCTCACCATGGCCACGACGATTGCACCCTGCTCTTTTGCAATCTGTGCAACGACCGGAGCTGACCCTGTTCCGGTTCCCCCACCCATTCCTGCTGTGACAAAGACAAGATCTGCAGATTCAAGGAGGCTCTCGAGTGTCGGCCTCGCCATCTCGGCTGCGCGCCTTCCAACGTCAGGAAAACCTCCTGCTCCAAGGCCTTTTGTCAAAGATTTACC
>NZ_JAUSCG010000195.1 GCF_030651615.1 Methanocalculus sp. | reverse complement strand
GGTTCTCCCATTCAGTTGGCCTCCTTCCGTCTGCCCTCACCTGAATGATCCCTTCATAATAGCTTCCGCTGATTCGGCAGCAGCGATCGCACTGCTCCTTCCCCCAGATGATCAGGGTTTTGTACTTCCCTGTCTTTGGTATGCCGTAACATTCACCACTCAGTGTTATATAAGCCTGCGAACGGTTCGAGCTTAATTCCTGGATCTCCATCTCAACGGCGGGATCTTTGATATCCGGGTGAAACCTGATACCATCGATCACCAGAGATCGGCCAAGAACCTCCCGGTCCACAGGGCAGTCAGACCAGGTACTCCCCACTTTTCGTGATCCACAGGTGGGGCACATGATAGTTTTGACCCTTGGCTCCACCGTCACCCATTCGATCTCATGGAGACGACATGGTCCACAGAGACCCTCTTCCGAGGGTTTCCCGCATCGCGGGCAGATTGTTTGTTTGATGCTCATGGTGTCTGGTTATATGAACTGGGCATGCGGGACAGATCCGAACATCAGACAGGATGAGTCCTCGATACGGCCGAGTGAGATTGCGATCTCGACAACACGGCTCCCGATGATATTCGCATTACTCGCATGCCGGAGAGCATGCCGCACCTCTTCTTCGGTAGCAAGCGTCTCTCCATAGAAGTCTTTTGTGATTCTGATCTCAATATCGCCATAGGAAAGCGTCGTTCCAAGGAGTTCACGGTCACAGACGGCAACGACACGTCCTCCACCCGGCTCATCGTGGATCATCAGGTACATTCCATAGTATATGGATGGGATAATGCAAAAAGTATCGTCTGGTGTCAGAGGGAGATCTGAACACCATAGACCTTCTCCGGTACCCTGGCATGTATTCTCCAGACATCCTCTTCGGTGAAGTTGCCCGCTTCCAGATGCCTCAGGGTAAACCTGGGGACCGAGCGCGGACCAAGGACTGAACCCGGCCGGTCCCGCTCATCCATGTAATCGCTCTCCATCGTAAAGGACCGCCCTTCACGAGCAGCAGTTACAATATCCTCATGACTGGCGATGAACGAGGGGTGCAGAGGAGTGTCGGGTGTTGCAAAATGCTTCACCACCCGCTCAATTGAGATCCCCGCCTTTCCTGCCATCAAAACAACATCTTCACAGGGACCACTCTCAGCATGGAGCTGAACCGCACACCCGCAATCGGCGGCAAGTTCAAGTGAGGCATACAGAACCCGGTTTGATGCATCCCATACCGGAGCCTCCACCTCGTAGTGCGGCCTCCCACTTTTCAGACCGATAGCAACCCCTTCTGACACATATTCCGCAGCCACTTCAAGTGCACCGATCATCAGTGCTTCGGCTTCCGAAAGGCTCATCCGTTCTGTCAGCCGTGATATCTCAGCCGGATGCACACCGAGGACAGGGAAGGCAACAACCCCCTCACGGCAACACTCCTCAGCAGTTGCAATCGTCCTCTCATAGACCACACGAAAATCATTCGGAGAAGTCGGAGAGATCCCATATGACCATGACGGCTTCGTTACAAGGAAGATATGAGTTCCTCCGGATCGGGAGAACTCCCTGACAGCCCGGATACCTATCCCGTTTTCAGGATCGATATGCATGTGATCGTCTGTGATCGGAAAGCGATTGTTCTGCATATCAATCGATGATCGACATCATGGGGTAGCCGTTCTCATACCTGAGTGCAGCAGTACATGTCGCATCCCCCACCTTCGTCGAGACGCGGACATCAAACATCCTTCCTGAGACCTCAGAATATCCAAACGGGTTTTCAAGCATCACGGAACGGTCAAGATGAACCCGGACATCCGTTACATACGGCTGAAGTTTCACCGCAGACGCAATAGCTGCCTCAACGATCTCTGCGGTCTCCGGGGAGACCGGGGTGCCGACGAACTGGTGGTAGAGGGCACCAAGTTTTATTGCTGCTTCAAAGACTGCAATCTCTCTCTCTGTTGGCATGGTAGAATCACCTAAATTAATTTAATCAGCCCGTTTCTTGGAGAAAGGGCTTCCCCGCCCCTGAGAAGCGATTCGATCTGTTTCTCGATCGCATCACGTGCAAAACCCTTCTGGCTCAGGATATCAATTATCTGATCTGTTCTGGCAGTACCGGTATCATCACCGGACTGGCGGATCGTCTCTTTGATGCTCCTGATCAGATCCCTGCTCTGCTTTGATACACCGGTGATAATCTTATCGATATCAAACGATCCCGTCTGAGGATCATAGGCGACCTTTCGGAGACAGTTATCCACGATCTTGATCACCCTGATTGCATCATCCCTTTCTATCGATGTCGAAAGCCTTGTCCGTGCACTCGCCTCGGCAAGACGTACAAGCGCCTCAAGCTGGCGGGCAGTTACCGGAACGGGTTTATCAGGAGATGCAAGACCTCTGAGCTTCATATAATACTCAACGAGTGTCTCTTTTGCCTCCTGGGTGATGATCGGAAACGCATTTCGCTTTGCATATGCGATGTACTTCCGAAACATCACCGGATCGATCTCAGGTGTGACCGGGGCGAGCTCTTTTAGGATATACGCTTCATCAACACCCTTGATCGGGGTCTTCTTATGCTGCATAATCAGCTCACCAACAGAATGCGCTTTGAGAATATGCTGGGCAATCGCCTCATCCCGCTGCTTGTCAGACTTATCAGTCATGATAAAGATGAGATCAAAACGTGAAAGGAGAGATGGGGGCATGTTAATCTGTTCAGATATCCCGACATACTCATCAAATCTTCCGAGTTTTGGATTCGCAGCACCAAGGAGTGCGCACCTTGTTTTGAGTGTTGCAGTGATCCCGGCCTTTGCGATTGAGATAGTCTGCTGTTCCATCGCTTCATGGAGGGATGAACGGTCATCCTTCTGCATCTTGTCCATCTCATCGACTGCTGCAACACCCATGTCGGCAAGCACGAGTGCACCTGCCTCAAGTGTCCATTTGCCGTCTCCAAACTCATCTTTAACAGCAGCAGCAGTAAGACCGGCGGATGTTGCGGATTTTCCTGAGGTATAGATACCGCGGGGAGAGAGTTTCACCACATACCTGAGGAGCTGGGATTTGGCAATACCGGGATCTCCGACAAGCAGAACATGGATATCACCACGAAGTGTGCTCCCATCCGGCATCTCTTTTGCAATACCACCGAAGAGTTGTAAAGAAACCGCCTCTTTGACATCCTCGTTTCCATAGATCGTCGGTGCGATGGAATGTGCAATCTTTCTATAGAGGTTTGGATCTTGTGAGAGCTCAAGAATGGCCGCCTCATCCTCTTCTGTGATATTCACCTCTTCGAACTCTTTCTCACCAAACTCGATGGAGTTGCAGTCGAGATAGATATCAAATGTGGTGCTCTTTGTACCGCCGGTCATCCGCTGGATCGACTTTAGGATTCCATTCACAATGACCCGATCTCCTGGTGCCGCAAGACCAGTCAGATCATCGGTTGCATCAATATCAAGGATCTGTGGCTGTTCACCACCGCGAAGTCCTTCCGGAGTCTCCTGTATTCGTATCTTCTGAGCATCGACAAACTTTGACTTGAGATGAACAAGTTCAAGCCTCTTCTGGGTACAGTCTGCCATACCGCAGCTTTCAGGTTCAACAAATCTGCCGTATCCCTGCTCACGAAGGGTCATATGGCCATTTGGACACCGGAATACCGCCTCAACGATCCTTGGCCGGACCTCTGTCGTCTTTCTGATGATTCCATCAACCGAGACGAAGGTGTTCATCTGTTCAGATCTGATATCACGGACAAGCGTCTTTCTGGGGAGGTTAACGAACCTGATATTGATCCGTGGAATGATGTCATGTGCATCTTTTCGTGCAAGAAGGTTATGGGCACGCAGAGCATCCCGCACCTCAGCAAATACCTTATTTGGATAGCTTAAAAGCTCATCTGCAAGTTTTACACCAGTCTTTCCGAACTTCTGAAGAGTCTCGTAATTAATGATGAGCGACCGTTTATAGGGAAACTCACGGCCAATTGTCCGGATCTCCTGTTTATATTTCTTCGAAAGGAAATCCGCCCATTCTTTTGACTTATCGACGACTTCAACGTCAAAATCATCATCATCAGGATTCAATGTACTTCCATCCCTCTCGTCTTCATTGCAGAGAGAACAAACCGTGCGATCATCGCTTCCATCTGGAGATCGCTGTGTGCACCTTCCGAGATACGGTAGTCTGCCTCACCTATATGGTCAATAAGTTCTACTTTCAGCAGCTGATCAAGCTCCATCGAGACGAGATGCCGGTAGCACTGGCCAAGGAGTTCATTTGGTGCAATACCCCTCCCCCTTATGAGAGATGAAAGGTGCCTCGCCGCTCCTTCAAAATCTCCCGAGAGTGAGAGTGATATGAGCCCCTCGATCTCCTCAGGCCTCGCGTTTGAGGTGATCTCATAGATCTGCTCTTCAGTGATCTCGGAAGTTACGATCGCAGCACCCTGAAGGGCATTGATCGCCTTTCTCATATCACCCTGTGCGATATAGACTATTGCATCTTCTGCTTTTTCAGTAATGGTGAGACCTTCGTTTGCGGCAATTCTCCGGACCTCTTCCTTTACATCCCCGGATGTGAGAGGTTTAAACCGGTAGATAGCACACCTGCTCTGGATCGGATCAATGATCTTTGAGGAGTAATTGCAGGAGAGTATAAACCGACAGCTCTGTGCATAGTTCTCCATCGTTCTTCGCAGGGCCGCCTGCGCATCGGTCGTTAATGCGTCGGCCTCGTCAAGGAAGAGCACCTTGAATGTGGCCGAGCCCATAGGGGATGTCCGTGCAAACTGTTTGATCTGATTTCTGACAACATCGATCCCTCGCTCGTCTGATGCGTTCAGTTCACGGAAGTTCATCCCCCAGTCCTCTCCGAAGAGCTCCTTTGCAAGAGCAACCGCAGCTGTCGTCTTACCGACACCCGGGCTCCCGGTGAAGAGGAGATGAGGTAGGCTTCCCCTCCTTACATAACTCGAAAGGCGCTCGACGATATCCTTATGTCCGACCATATCCGAGAGTCGCCTCGGGCGGTACTTCTCGATCCAGATGCCGTGGATATCCTCCATACATGATCATTGGATCGCACCTGATGAAAAGTATACGTCTAAACGATACTCTGATGACTCACGCGGTATAAACTATCAAGCAATGGTGTATGAAACTGATCCTGTTGGCTGGGTCTTCGCGGATGAGTGTCATCGTGCAAGGCGTGGGCGGGACGGTTTTGTCACCCCGACAGGTGCTCTCATTAACCGACTTTTTTGCATCGGTGTTCTGACGGAAGTGCAGGTGCAGAACAGCCGTGCGGTCGAAGCACGCATAAGTGATCCGACCGGAGGTCTCTCTGTCTCGGTGAACCGCTCATGTCCGCATGTTGCAGACCTCCTTGCGGCAACAGAGCCCCCGGCATTTGTTGCACTCTCAGGTGAACTCGCACAGAAGGGCACTGAGGAGATTCGTTTGATAGCAGATTCCTGCCAGATTGTTCAGCGAACAGATCGTGACCGGTTCATCCATCTCTGCGCGGAAGATACGATAAAAAGGCTCGAGGCGGTCCGGGAACTATCAGATGAGCATAGAGAGATTGCAGAGATGGTACGGAGGGCATTGTCTGTGACGGGAAGCTTACAGGAGATGGCAGGGCCGCCGGTGGATCGAAGAGAGCAGATGGTTGAGATTCTCACATCTCTATCAGGTCCGAAAGGGGCAATGCTGGAAGAGGTGATCCGATCTGCAGGGGATGTGGGTATCAGTGAAGCCGAGGTTAAAGCAGTCCTGACCGGACTCCTTGAAGAGGGGGACTGTTATATGCCTACAACTGGCACAATACGGTTGCTATGAAGCCAGGCTTTCTTCCGGAAGGTCCAGCTCTATTAATCAAACGCACACGTTCAATCCTTGTTATAGCTGATATACACCTCGGTGTCGAGAGTGCACTCGATCGGAGAGGATGGCATTTTAAAAGCAGTACTGATGAACGCCTCTCCCGGATAGTTACATGTATAGAGGAGACAGATCCTGAGATCCTGCTCATTCTTGGGGATCTGAAACATTCTGTCCCTCAGGTGACATGGCAGGAGCATACGGAGATTCCAAAGGTGCTTGATGCGATCCGGAAGAGGGTGGATATCAGGCTCCTTCCCGGAAACCATGATGTAGGAATTGAGCGGTATATGGAAGATGAAGAGATCCTTCCAAAGAATGGAACAGTCATCGACGGAACCGGATATCTCCACGGCCACACCTATCCGTCTCCCGAACTGAACGGCCACCTTATCCTTGCCGGTCACCATCATCCTGTCCTCCATCTCTATGATGAAGTCGGTTGTTCCCTCAGGGGAAACCCGGCATATCTCCTCAGTGAAGTGGATGAGGGGATTCTCAGAATGGAGCCGACAGGAACCCCGACCCGCCTCCTCCTCGTCCCTGCCTTTTATGAGTACGCAGGAGGGATTGATATCAGAACAATCCCTGAAAGTGGCATATCGCCCCTCTCAAAGAGTATCAGGATAGAGACTGCTGAGGTGTTTCTCCCGGATGGAACCTATATCGACACCCTCGGATCCCTCCGATCCGATCTCAATAATCGCCCTTCTGGATGAGCGGATCAGATCCGCCCTTGATAAACGGGGTTTTACCGACCTCTCAGAGATCCAGCTCCGCGCGATCCCCCCACTCCTGAGAGGAGATAATCAGATTCTGATCGCCCCTACCGGAACCGGGAAGACCGAGAGTGCGATGCTCCCGGTCTTTCATTCGATCCTGTCCGGGGGGAAGAAAGGGGGATTTCAGGCACTCTATATCACCCCGCTTCGTTCACTGAACAGGGATATGCTCTCCCGGCTCACCTGGTGGTGCGGGGAGCTGGGATTGACCGTCGGTGTGCGGCATGGCGACACCACAATGGCAGAGCGCCGCCGACAGGCGCTGAAGCCACCTGACCTGCTCATCACGACACCAGAGACCGTCCAGTCGATGATGATGGGGTCGAGGCTCAGGAAGCATCTTGCCAATGTCAGGCATGTGATCGTTGACGAGATTCATGAGCTTGCAGGTGGCAAACGCGGAGTTCAGCTTGCAATTGCACTCGAGCGGATCTGCGAATATGCAGGTGGGTTTCAGCGTATCGGGATCTCTGCAACGGTTGGAAATCCAGACACAGTTGGATCGTTTCTCTGCGGCAGACGTCCTTTTGCAATCGTTGAGGTGCCGGTAGCTTCCAGACTTGCCCTGACTGTCATGTTTGGGAGTGAGCGATTTGATGAACAGGTGAAAGAGATCGAGGGCACAATTGAGGAGAACCGATCAAGCCTCATCTTTGTCAATACTCGATCGGTCGCCGAGGCTATCGGCCATCATCTCATCTCACGCGGCGATGTTGAGGTCCATCATGGATCGCTTTCAAAAGAGGTCAGGATCGATGCTGAGGAGCGGTTTTCACAGGGTGCAATCCGGGGTCTTATCTGCACAAGTTCGATGGAGCTTGGGATCGATATCGGTCATATCGAGCATGTGGTTCAGTTCGGGTCACCACGGGATGTAGCCCGCCTGATCCAGCGGGTAGGCAGAGCCGGTCACCGGCTTGATCAGATCTCACGGGGAACGATCATTGCAACCGGGTTTGATGACCTCCTCGAATCACTCGTCATTGCACGGCGGGCGATCTCGAATCTGACCGAGCCGGTGAGCCCGCCTCTCTGTCCGGCAGATGTGATCGCAAACCAGGTGGCGGCGATCGCAGTTGAACGCGGTGAGTGTGAGATCGGGAAGATCCGATCCATTCTGTCGGGGGCATGGGCAGTATCCGGGTGCGGGAGCCTCCTTGACGACTGTATCGCCCAGATGGAGGAGCATCGCCTGATTCGGCGTGATGGTGAGGTAGTGATTACTACCGGTCGGGCCCGGAAGTATCTCTCTACAAATCTCTCGATGATCACCGACGAGAGGAAGTTTCCGATCCTGGATTATGTGACGAGGAGGACTATCGGGACACTTGACGAGT
>NZ_JAUSCG010000192.1 GCF_030651615.1 Methanocalculus sp. | reverse complement strand
CATTAATATCCATATACCTCAGACCTTCAGCAATATCCATTCTTATGTCTCTTTCATCAAATAACTTACGCAGAAAAATGGATTACGAGGGATCTATATTTCCACGAATGATGGAAAGAACCTACCCAGGGTTAACTCCCCTATCTACGCCTTCCGATAGATATTCAGACCGATCTTGATCTCCTCATCGCCGGGAATCGAGATGTTTCCCTCACTGGACGCAATAATCCTTGATTTTCCGGATTTTGAGATCCCAAAGTCCTGGGTAAGGTCAACCTCGATGATCAGTTTTGTCCCGCTCTTCTTCATCTCCATATTTTTCATAGGAGAACCTGTTGATGCACGAGACATTGAAGGTATCGGGTCGGTTGTTGAACAACCAGAGTGGCAAGCCCCATGAGAGGATGGTTCAAATTAAGTTGTTAACATAACAAAAATATTAATTACATATGTATCATATTACTGATGGTTGCAGTTGCTGCAACCGAGTGTATGCACCACACCTAGCAGGCAGATCTGATCGAAATAGTGTAACCTCAGTTGCGATCAGAGAAGACCCATATCGGTATAATGGAGATGGGGCGATATCGCCCCATACCCGACTAAAAAAAGCCTATTTTATCAGAAAGACACGCAGACTGGTTATAAGAGTATGCTCTATCCCGGTCACCGGGGATGCTATCTTTTTGTATCCGGAGATCCTAAGAGATGATACGTACAGGGAAGTGTTTCTGAATATGGGAATCAATGAGATCCGCGAGGAGATCGCGATGGTGGACGCAGAGATTGTGGATCTGATCAGAAAGAGGCAGTCACTTGCAGGGAAGATGGCTCAGGAGAAGGTGAAGGCGGGCAGACCCCCGGTTGATCCGAAACAGCGGGAGCAGGTGATTGCACGTGCGGTGGAGAGGGCAGCTGAGGCGGGCATCGATCCGACTGCAATTCGTGAGATCTTCACAAACCTTGTCGTGATGAGCGAGCAGAAGCAGAAAGGATGCATGGGGGATGGGAACCTCCCCTGAGATCGGTTCATCAGTCAATCCGGACAGTATAGAGGAGGAGGCCAAGATCTGAGGCGATCAACTTCCAGACACCGTCATATGGCTTCATCTGGTGCGAGAGAGGCTGGAGATGAGATCTGATCCAAAAACACCGTACAATATCACGAAGCAGCCTCCTTGAGAAGTACTCATCTGCTGCCGGAGGGAGCAGAATATGAATCTCATCTCTGGATACAACCATCATCGATCGCATCTCAAAGACGCAGGCGCACTCCAGATCGGCAAGGGAGAAGGAACTGCTCCCCGGATGGTTATGGAGAAATATGGTGTTTGTCAGGGAGAAGAGATCCCGCTGACCAAATTGTATTCGTGTCCTCTCGCCGATAAGTTTTTTTAAGAGATTCCCCTGCTGATCGAAGACAAAAGCGTGTTCAAGGACCTCATCACGTATCTCTCTTGCATACCCGATGAGAACCTCAGCATTGAGCGGATCACCTCTGCAGAATGGATGAGGAAGAGAGAGTACTGTCGGTGAAGATGGAGTATGGTCCGGATATGCTGATCCCCGGTGCATCTGCGGAAACGAGATCGCGTTCTCCTGTGACTCTGAGATGGCGATCATCCCACAATCACAGTTGTATGGAATAGTGTGCGGTATGGTGCATCACCATATATACATTTTATTTGTTATAACTAATATTTATTTGCATAAAAAGGGTAAGGACAGCTGAAGACCATCAATTTTTATTGCATCAGGTGAATTACTTCACAATGAATTCATATCAGGGTATTATCATCGCCGCCGTCTGTCTCGTTATCGGAGGAGTAATCGGTGTTGCCATCACCCCTGCACAGGAGATTAAGGGGACGTCAGTGGTGCTTCTCGAACTTCAGTCTGAGATCTCATGTACACTCTCCGATCTTGATGACAACCTCGCCCGTGCGGCGTACGATCTAGGAGGAACCGGGCTGAACACGACAGCAGCCCGCACCATACTGCTTGAATTAAACAAGAAGAGTTCCGCTATCATCGACAGCACCACCGTAAGCCCGGAAGGGGTGATCATTGCGGCTGAGCCTGTTGCATACCATACTGTCGAGGGGACAGATGTCTCAGATCAACCATCGAACAGGCATATTCTCGCAACCAAACGCCCGGTCATGAGTGGGCTCCTTCAGGTTGCAGAAGGGATGGATGCAGTACTTGTCAGTGCCCCCGTCTTTCTACGAGGAGGAACCTCCGGTCAACCGGACGGGCAATTCATCGGTGTAACAACCGTCGTCATCAGGCCGGAGACACTTATCGGGCAGGTTGCCACCCCGATCGTCGAGGGAACAGGATATTCAATCACCGTTGTTGATCTGGACGGCCGTGTCCTCTACGATACCGATCCCGATCAGATAGGCCTCCCACTGGACGATCCGGTCTATACCAGATACCCGCAGCTGATCACTTTTGTCACCCGTGTCACAAAAGAGCGGCAGGGTCAGGGCACCTACACCTTCCGGGACCAGACAAAAGAGGCTACCTGGACGACGGTGTCACTCCACGGTACCGAGTGGCGGGTGGCTGTAACGCAGACAATTTAATAGGTACCAATGAATCTTTGATTCCTGAAAACGGTTATCTGGCAGGAGCAGAAGAAGAGTGAGGAGAGTTCCCTCATCACACCCTCCTCCTCCAGACGATGAGGGCGAAGATCAGGAGGGCTACGACCGGGATAGAGATGGCACCTGGAGACCGGGCAATATGACCAGTCTCCTGACCGGATGTTGGGAAGAGTTCCGGATGCATCGCCTCTGCCACCTCTTCAAGTGCATCAACGATCCGTGGGCTTGCACGGCTGATGATGTCGGCATCAACAAGGATAACGTGGTCATTCAAAACCGCTTTCAGGTTCCTAAGCCTCGGTTCGGTCAGGACATACTCATAGATGATATCATACCCGGTGCTTCCCATACCGGTTCCCGAACTGACAAAGATATAATCCGGGTCGGCGGTTATGAAATCTTCAAACCCGACGACACCCCACTCCTCCTTGTATTCAAAAGAGTTCGTGCCACCGGCCATCCTGATCACCTCACTCTGGAATGTCCCTCCACCTGAGATCCAGAGGGGGTCATACCAGACGAGATGAGCTGCCGACGGACGATCCGTCAGAGTATCGGTCTTCTCTGTAACAGCTGCGATCCGCTTTCGGAGGTCAGCGTTCATGACCGCTGCCGCCTCTTCGGTCCCGGTGATCTCACCGATGAGCGCGATATTCTCAAGAACACCATCGAGTGTTGTGGGATTGAGAGCAACAACGACGAGACCAAGAGACCGCATCCGGTTGATCATATCCCCGGTATTGCCATATGCTGCCAGAACGAGATCGGGTTGTGCAGCAACGACCTTTTCAAGATTAATTGTGCTGTAACCACCAACCCGTGGCTTGGTGAGAGCTTCGGATGGGTAATCACAATAATCCGTCACCCCGATGACCCGGTCCGAGAGGCCGAGAGCAAAGAGGATCTCGGTATTTGAAGGAGCAAGGGAGACGACACGTTCCGGATATCCGTTTATCGTCACTTCTGTTCCAAAATCATCTCTGACCGTCACCACCCGATCACCTTCCAAAGCGGTATATGAGAACGTTGGAAGGGTCTGTTCCGGTCTGATTGTTGATCTCTGTGAAGAGGAAGATGAGATGACCGGGGCCATGATCGGATAGGGTGCTCCGATGAGTGCCGGGACTGCACTTGCCGTCATCCTGCATGGATTATCGGTCACATGGGCGGTATGGCGAAACGATCCATCAATGTTCTGGAGGCCGATCAGATGATCGATGACGCTTCCCTGCTTCTTTATGAGGGTCGAGGGATCCACACCAGCGGCGACAAGACCCTGAATCACCCAGGCATCAGAAGCCGAATTCGTTGCACTGGTCCCACCATAATGAAAACCGCCATCATCCTGCTGCATCGAACGGAGATAGGCAACAGCCTTTGTGATGGTTGCATCAGTCTTTGGGACACCAGCAGCAATCAGCGCCTGAAGTGCAGCTCCGGTATCATCCGGATCACTCTCTGCTCCAATCGTCCAGGGAAAACCCCCGTCTTCATTCTGCTGTTTTGAGAGCCACCTGACCGATGCAGAGGTATCTTCCCCAACTGAGGCAAGGGCAATTATTGTCCAGATGGTCGTATAGACATGATCTCCTGCCTGACCGTTTGGTTTTACCCGGTTCTTGAGATCACCGACATAATCGATCCCATCAAAGTTTCCCGGATCAATTGATACTGCATGCAATGTCAGGATCGTCCGTGCACTATCTGTGGTACCCCCTTTTTCTATCATCTCTTTATTCATCATTCTGAGGTAATCAACGGTGTTATTGCCGTTTTTTACCCAGTCCCGCGGGTCTTCACCAGCCGCATAGATCGTAAGAATTGCCCATGAGGTTGTTCCGGGGCTACTTTCACGGCCGACTTCGCCAAATCCCCCATCATCCTTCTGAGAGGATCGAAGATACTCAAGTGCCGTAGTAACCACCTGATCACCGGTGCTGATCGGATATGCTGCGGTACTGCTGGTGCTGAGAAGTATGACAAGCAACAGCAGGATACTCATTTTCTTCATTTATCCGCCTTCCTGCGTGTATATTCCAGAATGACACCTGATCCGAGGATCAGAAGAGAGAAGGTGACTACCATCCATCCCTGAATAGGAGAGAATATTCCCTCTGAAGGTTGCAGGGCCGGATCGATAATCGCTGATTGTTCGAGCACATCTGTCGTGCTCCCTTTCCCCGGCGCTGGGATCTCTTCTACTGACAGGAGTGCAAACGTGGAGAGCCCGGATGGCGATTCGGCTCTGAATGTCATCATGCCATCTTCAGAATGTTCCAGGAGATCAGGCATGAGGAACTCGCATAGACCATCATCCCCGAGATGAGCAATCCGGATGGCATCTACTCCGCCGTGCTCCCGGACCCATGAATCAGGTAGAGAGAGATATACCGATGCTTTTTTAATATCACGGCCATTCTGAAGGTTTTCAGGTTCAACGACCATGATGTACGGCACTCCGGTAATCAGGACTCCTGCATCATCTGCAAGAGACCGGAGAAGACGGACATACTCCTGATCAATGCTGTGATCGAATCTGATCGTCAGCTTACAATCATCCGGAATGGACAGCAGACTTAGATTTAATCTGGCTGAGATATCTCCGATATCGGGCAGTGTGGAATGAATCGAATGTAAGCTGGCATCTATCCCCCTGACTCTTCCTCTGAGAATGCCGTTCTCCTCTTCAATTCCATCCACCGACAGAGTAAGGACCAGGTCATTCATCCTGAGGATGATCGTATCCGAAGTGAAGATAACAGTAGTATTGCTGTTCTCAACGGCTCTGATATCCACAGTGATCCAAAGCTCCCCCTCATCCGGGGTGATCATCACCCCTTGCGGAGGGGAGAGCGATATCGATTGAATCAGAGAGAGAGGTTGTTGAGAAGGTTGTACGCCCTGTACTTCCTCCTGAAGAGAGAGCGTCTGTGAACCCCCGGAAGGAGAAGTTGATCCTCTCACCGAGATCCGAAGTGGAATAACATCTGATGACGTGGCAGGCGTCGATGCCATACTCTCACTCCAATAGAAGACCACTTCATCACCATCATTCACGGCCTGCACATTGGAACCAACAGCAGGGGTAACTCCATTGACCTGGTACATCCATCCTTCGGCACCTGCATTCTGCCTGCCATGTATTGAGTTGATGAAGAGCGACCCGTACTCCGGATAGTACGAATCATCTAGAGTAAATACGGATCCCGAGGCATGGAGAGCTCCAAGGGCGGTCATTTGATTCACATCATAGGTTTTCCCACTATTCTGAGCGTAAATGGTGATAGTACCTGGTTGAAGGAGAACAATTTGCCAGGAGAGGCCGCCTTCGCCACCTCCACCACCGGGAGTTACCGGATCTCTTACGGTTGTATGGATGATCACCCGGGGCCGTGCCGAATCCAGGGGATCATCACCATACCAGAACGAGACGACATCACCATCAGAGAGTGTGTACTCTGCAGGTCCAATCTGTTGAATCTCTCCATTTACCTCATACACCCATGAACCACAGAATCCTCCGATAGATGATATGCCAATCTCATCATCGATCTCATGAGCGATATAGTTGAATGCACCAGGGATTGTTGCTGCTGCATCAAGTGCACCAAGGGGTGTCGTACTGCTGATCGTCCGTGTTTCATTCTCTGAGATGGGGATCTGGGTGGTTGAACCACGGAGCAGAGAGACTGTCCCGTCCCATATGACTGGTGAGGGGGACGTTTCCCCGAATGCATAGAGGATACCTTCATCAGTTCCGATAAAGAGGATACCATCAGCGACCGAGGGTGATGACATGATATAATTCGTCGTCTGGTACTGCCAGAGTTCGTCACCTGATGTCGTGACCGCATAGATGGTACCCTCTCCGGTATTTGAGGCAAAGTAGACGGTTTCACCTGCGACTGCGGGTGATGTATCCACCTTCCCATTAACCTCCAATGACCAGATGGAATCACCTGTTGATGCATCCAGACAATGGAGGGATCTATCGGCATTTGTCCCGAGGTAGAGACGGCCATCCTCAAGTGACGGTGTACTCCAGGAGCCG
>NZ_JAUSCG010000097.1 GCF_030651615.1 Methanocalculus sp. | reverse complement strand
ACCCGGACCACCTCATACATCATCGATCCCCGAAGGCCTTCGGCGGTCACAACCGGCCCTGAAATCCGTGAAATACTGCCTATCGTCATGGTCATCGCCTCACAACAATATTATAGCCGATTGCTCTCCTCAGAAGACGGTCCATATAGCTCTCCCTATCCACCTGTTTTCTCCCGGAGGGAATCGGGATGATGATCGGCCGGTACGACCGCTCAATCCGTTCCATGATCTTGTGGTCAAGTTTCGCGATGAAATCTTCATTCATCGCAATAACTCCGGTATCATCACGGTGGAGGAGTCTGATAACAAGTTTTTCTGCCTCATCTGGGTTTGCAAGCTCGATCACTTCAACACCCGCCATCCGGAATCCCGGGGCCGTTTCAGGATCGGTGACCACCAGACATTTATACATGTGTCATCACCCTCTGCATCTCCGTCTCAGGCACCTGGCCCATGATTGAACGGGCAATTATTCTGATATTGGTGATTTCGTTCTGTTTTGCCCAGATAAACCCGACTGGGATTGCAATACTCAGGGGATCCTTGAGGAAGCTGCTGCACCCTTTCTTGATCATAAAACGTTCGAGTTCACGTTCAAGAACAGAGATCCGCTCAAGAACAATATCCTCCCTGTTCACCTCGGCAAGAAATGCATACGGTGTCTGGATTAGCTCTTTGACGACCTCTTCAATGGATCGTGCAGCCATCATCTGCACAAGCAGGTCATGAGGAAGGTACTTTCCCCCTTCGATCAGGTAATCACCGGGTTCTTCGACATGTATCCTGTCCCTGACCACACGCAGCACCATCCTGATATTCGCCACATCGATCTCGGTTTTCAGGAGCTCAAGGACAATGCTCTGGCTGTAATTGTCACCACCTGTAAGGGCAAAACGGGCATTCTCAAAGTAAAACCGGTCCATGGCAAATTCAAGGATTGAAAGGTCGCGTATCTCAAGGTACTCCTGCAACTTCCGGGTGAGGGGGCGTGCGTACTCGATCCTCCATGTAGCAAGCAGGTCGATGACAGCCCTGATATCAGGTTGCTGGGCAAGTTCAATAAGTGCGGCATAATCAAGTTCTCCGGCAGGGACAAGATTCTCCTGTATTTCATCGTGATGGGCATTGATCTTTTTTCCACGCAGGATTGTCTTGATATTCTGCAGATCCCAGCGGTTCAGGATGATTCGAATGGAGATCTTCTCTTCTTCTTCCCTGAAGAAACGGAGAATCTTTTGGAATGTATTCACAAGATCCCGCCGCAATGCAGTCTCAACCTGAAGTATTCCGGTATACTCAATACCTGCCTTCTGGAGTTCGGTTCTGTATGCTGTCTCTTCAAGTGCAACAATGAGTGCATCAATATCAGGTTTGTTTGCGAGTTCATCCAGTAATTGTTGATCGAGGAGGCGGCTCTTCATGGCCCTGATCCGGGCATTTGCATGTGAGTAATCCATCTCATCCATGAAACCTCATCCTCCATCAAGGATCGAAAAGATCTCTTTCCTGAGAACTTCCCTTGATCTCTTTAAACGGGATTCAATTGTGTTTTTCACAATGACGGATTCATCGGTTGTACTGGCGATGACCCCGCCCATCGACTCGATGTCGGCGATCACCGCATGGCTTTGGCTCAGCGTTTTGAGTATGCTTGTGCAGAGTGCAACATCTCGTTTATCAACCCGGAGAACAGCAGATGCGCCATCCAGTTCTGCCAGTGCCTCCAGAATAACATAGTTCAGGAAACCTTCATACCGGGAACTATCTCTGAATCCGGCTAGTTCCTCTTCGGCATGACGAAATGTCTCTTCAAAGATCTCCTCCTTGATCTGCAACAGTTTCAATTTTGCTTTTTCGCGTGCTGCAACAATCGTTGTCCGCCGAGCAGCAGCAATACTTTTCCAGTACTCGGGGTGATGTTGTCTTAATTTTTCACCTTCGGCTCTTGCCTCCTCTTTTATCCGGATTACTTGTGCAGCTGCATGCTCCCTGATGCTGCTAATCTCCTCCTGAGCTGATTCTTCGACTGCCTGTATCAGTTCTTTAGTCATGTGCCATTCTACCCCTCATTTAACTATTCGATTATAACTCAGGAGAACAGTCCCTCAACAGCTCCGGTTGCCCTTGACCTCTCAGCGGATCTGTTTCCCTGCCAGATTACATGATCAGGATCATCGCAGCGATGACGAACCCAAAGATTGCAAGTGTCTCCGGAATTGCAAGCAATATAAGCATGTAACCGAAAAGCTCAGGCTTTTCAGCCACCGTCCCTGCTCCTGCAGCACCAATCCTCGACATTGCGATCCCAGCACCAAGTGCTCCAAGACCAAATGCAATACCGGCCCCAATTGGCATACCTAAGTCCATACTACCACTCCACTCCTCAATTATACCCAGATTTCAATAGATAAGCTCAGTTTTCTGTACCATTACCCCATATCGGACGTATTCTGATCGAATACAAGGGATACGCACCTGACAGGATTGTATACCATCCCGCTTCTCTCAATGCTACTGAATAGGCTATTCATATCATGGAATCAACTCCGGCCACCCTTCCCAAAGGGATTATATACTTTTCCTCCCCCTTCAGAGAACTTGGGAGCAAACTCAACGATATGAAGCCTGAATGAATGGAGAGATGCAACAAACATCTTCAGGAGAATGTTGATCAGGTGGATGATAGCTGCAACAAACACCCCGACTACTGCAACCTCCATCATCCCTCCAATCTGATTGGCGACCAGTGCCAGAATCACCGATGCAGTTCCTATTGCCATAATACGTGCATAGGAGAGAATATTGGAGATGATACTGATGACTTCAATACTGGCAATAACACCACCACCATAGATTATAAGGGCAAGAGCGATAATCAGCATCACAATCCCCGGATACATCAGGATATTAGGTATAATGTGTATCATTGCTCCGAGCAGGACAAGGATGCTGACGATGACCATGATCATCCCTGCTTTTTCACAGATATGCTTTCTGCATTCGCAGATGTACTTCGTGCATCGCATCTTGGTCCACTGGTTGATGATGCCAAGGCTGAGCCCGAAGATGATATGAAATACTCCAATAGCAATTGAGAGAACGAGCATCGGGACCAGGGCATCAAGCCGGTGCCAGGTGATGCCCATGATCTCAAGCGGGTGAATCCAGCCCATATTCTCTCCAAAATCTCCGAAGAACTCCCCAAATATGTATCCAAAGACAATCGTCGGGATCGAGGCTATGATCATCAGGTTCATCAGAGGGTGTATCCAGTCGAACCTCTCACCAAACTTTCTCTTCAGCAGGAGCGCAAGGCCCAAAATGATGAAACCATATGCGATATCCCCGACGATCAGCCCGAAGAAGAGCGGGAAGAAGACTGCAAAGATTGGAGTAGGATCGATCTCATGATACTTTGGATGTGAGATGACGCTCAGGAGGTATTCAAATGGCTTGAGGATCGCGGGGTTGTCATAAAATGTCGGTGCTTCATCCATCATATCAGGATCTGCTGGCAATTCGTCGATAACAACCTGATCACCATAGGTGTCATGCAGTGTTTTCTTAGTGGACACGAGGAACTTCTTCGGAATCCAGCCGAGTATCACAAAGGCATAATCTGTCTGGCCGAATTTGTTGAAGACCTTGTTCTCCTCATGCCTGTCTTTTAAAAGGTGGGCGAGTGCAACAACTTCGTCCTGCCAGGTACGCGAGAGTGCCTTGAGCACCTCTTCGATCTCCTGGACTTCTTTGACCGCTGAAACCCTTCTTTCTTCATTGAGAACGAGGATCTCCTTCAGCGGGCGGTTGAGGTATTCTGGTGGAAGCCTGAGTTCGTTGACATTCTGTGAATAGAGAAGAGTATGGACTTCACCAGAATACTTTTTGTTAAAGATAACCACTGTTGCAATATTCTCTTCATCGATGGGAGCTGAGATCAGTTCACACTGATTCTTTGTGATCTGGGTGAGTTTCTCCTTAATCAACTCCAGAATTCCTTCGAATTCTCCCTGTATTAAGATGATGGTGATCTCAAAGCCCTCAAGTGCAGGGATCTGCCCTTCAATCGGGATGATCTTCTCAA
>NZ_JAUSCG010000177.1 GCF_030651615.1 Methanocalculus sp. | reverse complement strand
CACCGTCGCATCTGATGGGAGAGCTGCTCTGATGGCAATGGGAGATGAGAAGTTTCATCTCATCATCAGCGACATCATCATGCCGGGGATGGGCGGATATGATCTCTGCCGCCGGATCAGAGAGATAAGTCAGATTCCGGTCGTTCTTGTGACGCAACTCTTTGATCCAGAGGATATTGTACGGGGGCTTGCAAGCGGGGCAGATGGCTTCATCATAAAACCCTTCGACCCCGCCTCTCTCCTCAATACCGTCTCGGATATGCTTGATGAGGAAGGGGCGGCAAAGGTCATTGAAGATGGGGATCTGATAATCGCAGCCCCAAACGATCAGACCTATACCATCACCGCCAGCAGAAAGACGATCCTAAGAATCCTCCTCTCAACATACGCAACTGCCGTAAACAAGAACATGGAGCTGCAGGAGGCCAGGGACGAACTCTATGGCGTAAACGAACAGCTTCAGGAGTTTGTCGAGGAGTTGCAGCAGACAAACGATGATCTTTCACATGAGGTACAGGAGCGCCAGCGAATGGAGAGGGAACTTCTTGACGCTCACCGGAAACTCAAGCTGATGACGAGCATCACACACCATGATATTAAAAATCAGCTCACGGTCATTGAGGGGTATCTCGAGCTTGCCGCATCCAATGAAGGCGCAATCACAACCCAGGAGGCGATCACGAAGACCCGTGAGGCCGGCAGGAGGATCGAACGGATCATCGAACTCACCCGTGACTTCCAGGAGATAGGCACCTGTGAGCCGGAATGGCTGGATTTCACCTCTCTGGTGGATCGTGCCCGACGTATGGTCGATCTTAAGGGAGTATCCATCATTACCGAAACACCCGGTCTTGAAGTATATGCCGAGCCGCTGCTTGAGAAGGTGATCGCAAATATCATCGAGAACTCAATACGTCACGGAGAACGGGTTACAACGATCCGGATCACGATGGAGACATATTCCGATTTTCTTCTGATCCATATCAGAGATGATGGGGTTGGAATTCCGGAATATAATAAAAGAAGGATATTTGAGCAGGGATTTGGAAGAAATACCGGTATAGGCCTTTTTCTTACATCAAAGATCCTCGAAACATCCGGTTTTGCCATCCGTGAGTGCGGGGGTGCAGATGGTGGAGCATGTTTTGAGATCAGGGTTCCAAAGGGGCTGTATAATCTCAGGTGAAGGAGGGAGATGAGATGGAACGGAAAGGGCATATTCTCGTTGTTGAGGACAGTACAACCCAGGCAGAATTTCTGCGCAGGATACTTGATGGTGAGGGGTACCGGGTATCAACTGCCCCTGACGGAACGATAGCACTTCAACAGATTGCAGGTGAGAGACCGGATCTTGTCATGACCGATGTTGTAATGCCGGGGATGAACGGATACGATCTCTGTAAAAAGGTAAAAGAGATCGCACCGATACCAGTCGTCCTCGTGACCCAGCTCTTCGATCCTGAGGATGTCGTCAGAGGAGTTGCCTGCGGTGCGGATAACTTCATCATCAAGCCATTTGAACCTGCATTTATACTAAAACGGGTGCAGGAGATCTTTTTGAAGAGAGACCGTGAGCTTCAGGGGAATGACCTGTCGATCACAATCTCTGATCATACCTATCAGATCAATGCAAAAAGAGAGACGATCCTTGATATCCTCCTCTCAACCTATGCAATTGCGGTCAAGAAGAATGCCGATCTCTCAGAGGCTCGTGATGAGCTGTATGGACTGAACGAACAGCTCAATGAGAAGAACGAAGCGCTCAAGAGCGAAATTCTGGAACGGGAACGGGTTGAAAGTGCCCTTTATGAAGCTCACAGAAAACTGAACCTTGTCACAAGCATCACCCGGCACGGTCTCCTGAACCAGTTCGGAGCGATTCATGAAGCCCTTGAATATACAGAGAGGATCATCGGGGGTGATACGGCTTCAGCAAAAGAGAGCCTGAAGATCGCGATCACCGGCCTTGAGCGGGCAATCCAGACGACCAGATTTACCCAGGAGTACCAGAAGATCGGTGAGAAGACACCGGTCTGGGAGCGGCTGATCAATCTCATCCCGCCTTCAGATGAGTATCAGATCAGGATACATGCAGATATTCCCGGTGATCTCTCGATCTACCTCGATCCCCTGGGAGAAGAGGCGATAAAAGCTATCATCGGTGACGCGGTGCGGAGGCGTGCTGAGACGGTAACGATCACCTATGAGAAGATGAAGGACAGTTCCGTCATTATTGTTGAGGATGATGGTATCGGAATCCCTGAAGCAGGAAAAGAGGCGCTCTTTTCGTATGAATCTATCCCGGGACGAGGATTCTCCCTCTTCCTTGCCAGGGAGGCTCTCGCAATAACAAAGATCACCCTGAACGAGACGGGAGATCCAAGACAGGGTGGGCATTTTGAGATCCACTGCCCTGCACAGGTGATTCAACGGACATCCGGGTGAGGAGGACCTGGATATGCCACTGACAGATCACCCTCTCCTCTCAGATCCGGTCTCCCGGAAACGTTTCATTGTCGTCATTCTATCGCTCCTGCTGGTACTTTCAGCAAACATCGCAGCCCTCCTCTCTGGTATCACCTGGGTTTTTCCTCATCTCTTCTATCTCCCTATCCTCCTTGCCGGATACTGGTATCCGCGGCGGGGACCACTCATCTCTCTTCTTATTGCATCACTCTACTGTGTATCCGCATACCTGCTGACTCCGGCAGATCTCTTCACCACACTCTCCATCATCTCACGGGGAATTGTACTTGTCATCATCGGAGTCATCGTCTCACTCCTCGCAGTACGCCTACGAAGATCCGAACAGCAGCTCCATGACCTCATCGAATTTCTTCCCGATGCCACATTTGCTATTGACCTTGAAGGAAGAGTGATCGCATGGAACCGTGCGATCGAGAAGATGACCGGTGTTCCGAAGAGGGAGATGATCGGTGAGGGGAACTATGCCTATGCGGTCCCATTCTATGGGGAAGCCCGCCCGATTCTCATCAACCTTGCACTTACCGGGGATACTGCGATCGAGGCGAACTATCCGGTTATCAGGCGATTTGGCGATGTGATCGAGGCTGAAATCTTTGCTCATGCTCTGAACGAGGGAAAAGGTCTTCACCTACGGCTTTCGGCAACCCCCCTCTTTGATTCGGGGAGGGAACGCATCGGTGCTGTTGAATCGATACGAAACATCACCGATGAGGTGCTTACACGTTCATCTCTTGAAAATTCCAACCGGCAGCTTGGAGCATTAAGCAGTATCATCCGGCATGGGGTCTCTGCACGGCTTGAGGAGCTCTACCGCCACCTTACCATCGGAAGTATGCAGTTTAATGACCCCGCCTCCATATCGTTCCTCGGGAAGATTGAAGAGGCAGCAGACGGTATCAGGCGCCAGATCGCAATATCACGGGATTTCCGCGAGATAGGATCGGCGCCACCCGTATGGACGCCGGTGCAGGAGGCGGTCTTGCGTGCAGTTGCCCGTCTTGATATCGGAGAGATGATCGTCCGGGTGTGGACCGAACGGCTCGTCATCTTCTCTGATCCTCATCTGTCAACTGCATTGTCTCACCTGATCGAGAATGCCGCGGCTGCAGGGGCGACTGCACTGCTTGTCACGTACCAGATCAGAGATGGCGGTTGTGCGATCATACTCGAAGATAACGGGGTCGGGATTCCGGATGAGAAGAAAGCCACACTCTTTTCAGAGGGGATTGAACAGTCCGGCCATGGTCTCTTTCTGGCACGTGAGGTGCTGGCGATCACCGGCATCTCAATTCATGAAGAGGGTAAGAGCGGTGCTGGAGCACGGTTTGTTATTCTGGTTCCTCCGGAGGGGTTCCGGATCACCTGATGAGGGGGAGGCACAATGGATCCACGACGTATTCTACTACAAATCGATCCCGGCATGCCGGGTATTGCTGATCTTATCGGGAGAATTCCGGGTGTCAGGGAGGTGATACTGCATGGAGAGGAGATACTTGAGATTCCGGGGGTCCGTATCAGGAGGACTGATGAAGCCGATCATACCGGATCAAAAGCGACGCTCGTTATTTCCCGGAAATCAACAGGAGTTCTGGCCGATCTCCTGCTTATTCCTCAGGAGATACCAGCCGACACCCGGTCTCTCACCGATCAGATGCTCATCTGGATGCGACCAGATCAGGCTTCACACAAAGCAGTCACCGGGTTCCTTGATCAGATCACCACAAAGGAGGTGCTCCTCCTCACTGAAGGAGAGACCGTCTCTGATCTTCTTCTCCATATTCCAGAGGCAACATTCTCAAGAGAGACGATCTCAGGTGACCCTCTCCTCTCAGTTATCAATGCAGCATCTGCACATCGCCCTACACTCATCATGGTCTCTGGCCGGTTGAGCGAACCCGATCGTATGCGACTGCTGGATGCAACTGTACCGGTCTTCATCCCCTATCAGAGAGGGGGGCCAACCGAGGTCCGTGAACTCAGGTCAGCAGAGTTTCCCGATGCGAGCAGGGTCTG
>NZ_JAUSCG010000174.1 GCF_030651615.1 Methanocalculus sp. | reverse complement strand
ACTCTGCTTACAATGGGAGTTGCGGGATCTGATCTCACCGGCAGCCCCTACTGGATTGAAGAAGGGAGCCCTGCATCTATCATTGAGATAGATACAATGCGCTCCAACCTGAGATACTCACATGATCTGCACAGAACTCTTGTTTCACGTATCGGATCAGACCTTCTGGATAGGATTCTTTTTAATTGATCACTACCTAATAACTAAGAACTGATTTTGGTGGTTTCTATGTTTCACACGCTTCTGGTCGCTATAGACGGCTCTGAAATTGGCATGAAAGCGCTTGAGCGGGCGATTGAGATGGCCCGTGGATGGAAGGCGGATTTACATGCAGTATATGTCATCGAAACCGGTCTGATATCGTCAGTACCAATGGATAACACATGGGAGGTCATCCATAGCCTTCTGGAACAGGAAGGGACAACATTTCTCGAAAAAGCAGAAGCAAAAGCTTCTGAGGCGGGAGTCGCATTAAAGACACATCTTCTTCAGGGTCATGCAGGCAATGAGATCTTAAACCTCGCCGATTCAGAAAAGATTGATCTTATTATCGTTGGGTCCCGTGGAAAATCCGATATCGACCGTATCTTAATTGGTAGTGTCTCAGGGCATGTTGTAAAGTACAGCACTGTTTCAACCATGGTGGTGAGGGTATAAGCATTATGCTCGTCCGTGACTACATGATGAAAAATGTGGTCACCGCAGATACTCCGGCAAATCGAGATGAGATCCTCAAGATCCTAAAACGTACCGGAATCAGTGGTGTGCCGGTAATGAAAGACGGGAAACTGATCGGGATTATCACACGAAAAGATCTCCTGAGAAACCCGCTTGAGTCACAGATTGCACTCCTGATGACGCATAATCCTATCACTATCGGACCCGATGCAACCCTCCGGGAAGCGGCTCAGATTATGATCGAAAATAGTATCCGACGTCTCCCCGTTGTCGAAAACGACAAACTTATCGGCCTCATCAGTGTTGCTGATCTCGTCGGTGCTGTAGCCCAACTCAAAATTAAAGAAGAGATTAAAGATAAATATATCTCAAAGTGTTTTGCTCTCTGGAACGAAACCCCTCTTACCATCGTTGGGCGCATTATGGAGATTGCAAAAGTTGATGCAATCCCTTTACTTGACTCTGAGAACCGGCTTGATGGGATAATATCTGAAAGAGACCTGATTCGCTGTTCTTGTATCGAGGATGATGTCGAGGTCAGCGACTTCTCAAACGGCACTGATGATGACGAGTGGACCTGGGAGAGCATCAGGGATATGCATATGATCTCCTATGGAATCTCACGCATTCAGCTCCCCACAAAACCGGTCAAACTCGCGATGGTGAAGAAAGTTATCGCTGTTCCGACAAATGCCGGAGTGAGCGAATGTGCATTGAAGATGAAACGAGGCAGAGTAGACCAGCTTCCAATCATTAATGGTGATAAGCGTCTTGTCGCGATGCTTTATGACCGGGAATTGATAAAAGCACTCCTCGACTATAATCCACAATAAGAATATTTATCTAAAGTAGTCGCTAACTATGGTATAACGCGTACCATTTTGGCGTTCTGATTTTTGGGGGCATAGAGATGATGCAACAGCCACAGGAAATTATGAAGGGTACAACAACCATCGGAATCGTATTCTCAGATGGTGTCGTCCTTGCGACAGAGAAACGGGCGACTATGGGCTACATGATCGCCAGTAAACAGGCAAAGAAGATCTATCAGATTACCGATACTATCGGTCTGACGACAGCTGGCGGTGTGGGCGATGCCCAACAGCTCGCACGGTTGATGAGCGTTGAGGCAAACCTCTACCAGATCCGAAGGAGATATAATATCTCAGTCGGTGCAACAGCGACACTCCTCTCGAATTATCTGAACCAGAACCGGTACTTCCCGTATTATGTTCAGCTCCTCGTCGGAGGTGTTGATGAGACCGGACCTTCAGTTTACTCTGTTGATGCGATGGGAGGTGCAACCCGTGAAGACGATTTTGTTGCAACCGGATCGGGATCCCCAATGGCATTTGGTGTCCTTGAAGACCGTTTCAAATCAGGTCTTTCCGAGTCTGAAGCAATAGAGTTGGCTGTTCGCGCATTAAAGTCCGCAATGAGACGAGATGCGGGTTCAGGAGAGGGATTTCAACTGGCTGTCATTACAAAAGAGAGATTCGAGGTGCTTGATGATATGACCCTCGAAAAGATAGCCAAAACCCTCCACGCCTAATTTTCAATAACTTTTTTAGGAAGATTCCATGTTAATTGAGGACAGACTCAAAGAGCTTAAAGAGCTTATTAACCGTAAAGTACCGTCCGGTATTACGGTATCCGATGTCGAATTTGAAGGACCTGAACTGGTAATCTATACCGATGATCCGAAGAAGTTTGCCGATGAGGCGGATCTGATCCGGGTGCTGGCACGTGATCTCAGAAAGAGGATCGTCATTCGCCCAAATATTCTTGAGGACCCGGAACGAGCCCATGACGAGATCAAACGTATTGTCCCGGAAAATGCAGGAATAACCGATATCTTCTTCGACCCTGATACCGGTGAGGTTTTAATCGAAGCGGAGAAGCCGGGCGTTGTCATAGGAAAGAATGGGGCAACACTCAGGGATATCACAAAAAGCATCGGATGGACACCAAAAGTCGTCCGTACACCCCCAATAGAGAGTTCAACGGTTAAACAGATCCGACAGTACCTTCGTGCCAGCCGTGACGAGAGGAAAGAGTTCCTCCGTGTTAGCGGCAGACGTATCCATCGTGATATTAATGCAAAAGATCAATGGCTCAGAGTAACCACACTCGGCTGCTGCCGTGAGGTCGGCAGGGCTGCATTCCTCCTCTCCACACCCGAGAGCAGAATCCTCATCGATTGTGGTGAGAAACCGGGTGCAACAAATGGCGCAACACCGTTCCTTGGAGTTCCTGAGATCCAGCCATTGACAAACCTTGATGCTGTCGTCCTCACCCATGCTCACCTGGACCACTGTGCCCTGATCCCTCTCCTCTTCAGGTACGGGTTCTCAGGCCCAGTCTATTCGACACCTCCCACAAGGGATCTTTCCTCAATGCTTCAGCTTGATTACCTTGAAGTGATCCGAAAGGAGGATCGTCCCGCTCCTTACTCCTCAAATGAGGTTAAGCAGTATGTCAAACATTCGATCTGTTTAAACTATGGATCTGTCACTGATATTGCCCCTGATATCAAACTGACATTCCATAATGCAGGCCACATCCTCGGATCAGCCATCGCTCACTTCCATGTTGGAGATGGACTTTATAATATCGCCTTTACCGGTGACTTCAACTATGGAAAAAGCCGACTCTTCAATCCGGCAGTTGCGAGTTTTCCTCGTCTTGAAGCGATCTTCATGGAGAGCACCTATGGTGCAACCCAGGATATAACCCCCGGCAGGCGTGATGCTGAGGTGAAACTCTATGACGTGATCAAACGGACGGTCGAACGTGGGGGAAAAGTCATTATCCCTGCATTTGCCGTTGGGCGGTCACAGGAAGTTATGCTTGCGCTTGAAGAAGGTATCAGAAAGGGCGAACTTCCGGCGATCAAGATCTACCTTGACGGTATGATCAAAGAGGCGACCGCCATTCATACAACCTACCCTGAATACCTCAACTCGGATCTGAGAAACCAGATCTTCAGAGAAGGGTTAAACCCATTCCTCTCAGAGTGTTTTGTCCAGGTTGACTCATCTGACCGGCGTGAAGCAGTCATCAACGGCGATCCTTCAGTCATCATAACAACATCAGGAATGATGAACGGAGGACCGGTAATTGAGTATCTCCACAATCTCGCTGCAGATGAGCGGAACACCCTCGTCTTCGTCGGGTATCAGGCCGATGGAACACTTGGGCGGCGTATTCAGAAAGGCTGGCGTGAGATCCCTGTTGGTTCAAAAGGCAGCATTACTGTAAACCTTGAAGTAACAACGGTTGAAGGTTTCTCCGGCCACTCAGATCGTCGACAGTTGATGAGTTATGTCGGTCACATGCAGCCAAAACCGGAGAAGATCTTCTGTATTCATGGCGAAGAGAGCAAAACCCTCGATCTCGCAAGTTCCATATACAAGAAGTACCATATACAGACTCATTCACCAATGAACCTGGAGACCTATCGGATGGTATAATACAAAAACTTTGATCTGATCAGGGGGTCTTCTGACAGTGATATCATGAGAAACCGCATCCCCCCAATCCTCGGTATCTTTGCTGTAATGGCACTATCAAATGCAGTGGTGCCGGTACTGCCTGCCCTTGGAGAGGGATCAACCCTTCAGGGGATCATCTTCTCATCATACTTTTTTGGTGCACTCATCACCGTATTTCCAGCCGGTCTTGCAAGTGATCGGATCGGATCTCGTCTCTTAATTCAGATCGGTCTTGCGATGACGGTCATTTCAGGCATCATTCTCATCACCGTAGGGTCTCCGCTTCTTATCATCCTCGCCAGGATCTTTGAGGGGATTGGTGCTGGTCTTCTCATCGCATCAGCAATGTCTCTTTTAAATTCCGATCCGGATCATACACGATTATCAGGTTTTTTTATGGGCTCATTAAACGCCGGGCTCCTTGCAGGACTTGTGGGGACAGGCTGGATTGTATCTATTGTACATGAACCGAGATCCGGCCTTCTTGCCTTTACAGCCATCTCAACAGTGGCATTTCTCCTCTCACTGACGATGACAAAAGGGATTGGACAGAAGATACAACCCCCATCTGAGATCCCCCGGTACCTGAATCAATACAAATGGCTCTGGTATTCAGCAATTATCATCGTCGGTACGACCGGGGCTGCAACTGCCCTCTACCCTGAGTTTGGAGGCCATGACCCGTTCTCTACCGGCATCTATATTGCGAGTATGAATCTGGCGACGATGATCTCGGTGATGATCGTCTCACATATCCGACTCGACCCGGTAACAACCATCAGAATTGCCGCTGTGGGGATAGCCGGTTCAGTCATCATCTGCCTTGAGACACCATGGGGTTTTCCTCTCATGGGGGCATTTGCAGGTGTGGTGATAATCGCCCAGATGGCATTCCTTGCAGAGACGGGTGCCCCTCAGGGGGCAATGATGGGGATCTATAACACAGCAACATATGGAGGATTAGCTCTCCTCCCATTCATTACCGGATTTATTGGTTATGTCAGTATCATCCTGTTAAATAAGCAAGACCT
>NZ_JAUSCG010000173.1 GCF_030651615.1 Methanocalculus sp. | reverse complement strand
CCTCTGGGAGAGAGCGGGAGATAGTGGTAGATCTACGATATAACAGACGTGGTGAGATCTGTTGGTTTCTGCGATCTGTATCAGGAGTATAGATCGTTATATCCATCGAGATCGCGGTTCCATCAAATGCAACCGGTCGATTCATCGTATCATAGAAACGGTACTTGAGTGTTAATCCATCCATCTCATGATAACCATCACAATCCACCAGTTCTGCCCAGATGAGCATTCGGGAGATTGCACTGATGCCAACGGCACTTGAAGAGGTCTGAACCTGAGGAGCATAGACTTCAGGAGTACCCTCAGAGGGGAGGGGGGTCTGGGTTACATATGGCTGCCCGTTCTCCGGGTTCTGCACCGGTAAAACACTGGTGCAACCAGCCGTCACAAGCAGAAAGGCAAGCGAAAGTAAGAGTATGATTATCGTGCGTGTCATAGTGGCTTGTTAAGCAGTATCAGCAGATAATTATTCTCCTGACTCTGAAGTTGATGAGGTGTGACTATCAAAGAAGAATTATTGGGTTTTCCGGACTTCATACAGTCATTCATCCATCGTTATGTCTCTGAAAAAGAGTGCCTGTCGATTTTGGATCCATGGACAGATGATCCAGCATCTCTGCTGATACTGAAAGATAGGATCGGTGCCGGCTCTGCTGTTGCAATATCAAAAGACCAAACGATCCCGGCACCGGAGGGGGTCCAACTCATCAGGGGCGATCCACTGAACATCCTATCACAGTACAATGAGGAGTTTGATCTCGTCGTTATAAACCCGCCATTCGACACACCAGTCAGATCAGTTGATCTGATTTCAGAAGACAGTAAAACAATCAGGATTGAAGACGAGGAGCGAAACCTTGTCATGCTCAGATCAGCCCTCCTTCTCTCACCAGAAGGGGTGCTCTTTGCAATCGTTCATCCTGATTTTTTTCAGGAGAAAAATGCGGCAATCACACTCATAAGACTGGGCCTCTTCTGTGAAGCCGCACTCACTCTGCCACGCGGGATATTTAGCCAGGTAACCGGGAGGCAGCAACTTCTCATTATCATCCGGAAGGGATATTCGGATATGATGATGGCAGGAGAGCTCTCTTCTGACTCGTCACGACACGAGATACTCCTCCGAAATCTCAGGGGGCAAAAGAGTGGAAAAACACCTGAACTGGGTGTATTTATAAGAACATCCACCTTCAGAAGCTTAGGAGAGATACTGCTTGAAGAGAAGGTCAAAAAACTCGCGCATGAACATGGTGTACCACCGGTTCCATTCTCCGGGATCACCAGATCGATCATCGTCGGTGCATGCGGAACATTGCAGGATGCCGGAGGGAGAATCTACCTCCCTTTCTCACCAGATAAGCCACCACAGATCTCAAGTGAAGATTTGTTAATCCCACCATCCGAAGTTGCATGCATACTCCTCAGATCGGGCACTGTTGATCCGGGATACCTCCTCTCATTCTTTGATACAGAACTTGGCCGGGCGATACGTGAACTGGTAGCAAAACGAGCAGGAAGGATCGAACACTTTTCAGATATACTGGCAGAAGCAACGATCTACCTTCCACCACCACAGATACAGGCAGAGGTGATCAGGATAGATACCTCAATCAAGTCACTCAAAGGAGTGCTCACATCCATTCAGAGAGAACTCTGGGCACATCCTCTCTCCACGCGATCCGCTGTTGAACAGCTTGAACAGCTGAAAGATCAGGATGACTTCGCTGACTGGGCAGAGGCTCTTCCCTTCCCGCTCGCCTCCATTCTCCGGGCATATATTGCTGAAAATATACCTTCAAAGAAGGTCAGTCATCTCTTTCACTTTTTTGAGGCATCTGCTGAGTTTATTGCAGTCATTCTCCTCTCAGCAATTGCCCCACTTGCAGAGAAAGAAGAGATCGATCTCCTTGATGACAATCCGGAGTTTCGTGATGTGTATAGCAATGCCACCTTCCGGAGCTGGATCATTCTCTGCAGGCGTTCAGCAAGGCAGATCCGAAAGAGGCTGTCATCAGCCTCCGAGCAGGAGGGGATGGCCGGACTCTTTGGTAATCCTACCCGCGACTTTATCGATCTGGTGACCAGCAAACGGCTATTTGCCCTCTTCGACGAGGTAGCAGACCTTCGAAACGACTGGAAGGGCCATGGAGGCATTGTTGGAGAGAGAGGATACGAACAACGGCTCACCATACTCGAAGCGCACCTCTCCCGGTGCAGAGAGATAATGAGGGAGCACTTTGAGGATGTGACACTCATACGTCCCGGTGCAGGCGAATATCGTGACGGGATCTTCTCATACCAGGTGCATTCTCTTACCGGAACCCACCCCCGGTTTGTTGTCATCAAGATACGTTCACTCATTCCCCTTGACACTGAAACACTCTATCTCTATCCACGGCAGAGTGGAGAGCCCCTCAGACTCCTCCCGTTCTTCCGGCTCATTCTGCATCCGGAAACGGGAGAGCCTGCCTGGTACTTCTATAACCGGATTGTTGGGAGGAGTGTTCGATGGATATCGTACCATTATGAATCGGAATCCGAATTTGATGAGGACGATGAGGAAGTGTATGCAGTGATGAGGCTCCTTGGACTGATTTCAGAAGGTGGTTTGTGACAGCAATTACATTAGAAGGGAATGCACTTCCCTTCAATCTCGACAGAACACTTTCCTGCGGCCAGGTCTTTCGCTGGGACAAACGAGGGAGGTGGTGGTGTGGGATCATCGGAAGAGAGATGGTGAGAGTTTG
>NZ_JAUSCG010000096.1 GCF_030651615.1 Methanocalculus sp. | reverse complement strand
AATAGCCTCTGGCAGGATCAACCAGAATGTTATAATAAGCACACTTGCTTTCTTTTGTCCTGGATTTCACATCCAGGCTGAACTTTCGGAATTAGCGGTCACTCAATGAATGTCCGCATTGCCAATACCAACGTCAGAACCAACACCGGTCATGCCGGCTGTGTCGGTCCTCCACTGAAAGAATCTTGGAATTAACCTATACGCAGTGACTCTATTTAACCACTGCGATCTAACATTCCGGAGCCGGGAGAACCCGGAATCCGGTCTGCGTTGCAGGATCATTATATTGGCGTTGATGAGTTATATAGGTTCTCATCATGCCGGCAAAACCCTGCAACCAATCATCGGATCCCCGGCACCGATGACGCCGGGGACTGTGAGATATGAACAGGAAAAACCTGTTTCACACCCTGAGGAGGAATGATGCCACTTTCCCGGATAATCCGGAATTATGGCAGGATAACAGAAACAACGAGAGATTTAACGCTCGTTTTGTGCTGTCTCATCTCCTGCGACCTAATTAAGTGGGTTCATCTCGCATATATATCCTTGCTTTTTATAGGGGGGAAAACCCGGATTTTACAGGTGCCACACCGAAGAAGAGATCAAATCCCACCAAAATGCCCCATTCAAAGCGGGGTACAGGATGAACGCGCAAAGGAGAACTCACCCCAATCCCCCTCCCGGATACTATCCAACGGAAAACCTCAACCTCATGGACCGTGAACTAACCAGATACGCGCATATCCGGAAGATTACATCTGAACCAGAGGAGAGACGATCCCCGCTTCCCCGTACCCCGCAAGTTAAACACCTCAGAACAACAATAGTAGAATATGGATCCTTATGATCTCGTGGCACGAAACACCGTTGAAATCGTCACGGAAGAGGAACTGAGAAATACCCTTGACCAAACGGTAAAACGGGTCTATGCCGGATACGAACCGTCAGGTGAGATCCATCTCGGCCATCTCGTCACCATCAACAAACTGATCGATATGAAGGAGGCGGGGTTCTCCGTCGTCGTTCTTCTTGCAGACCTCCATGCATTCCTGAACAGAAAAGGGACCCTTGAAGAGGTGCGGGAACTTGCTGAGTATAACAGGGCCTGTATCGAAGCAGTCGGGCTCAAAGGCGCCGAGTTTGTGATCGGAACAGACCTCCAGCTGGACCCGGAGTATCAGCTTCAGGTGCTTGAACTCTCCCAGCAGGTGACACTGAACCGTGCAAAGCGGAGTATGGACGAAGTCGGACGGGCAATGGAGAACCCGACAGTCTCCCAGATGGTCTATCCGATCATGCAGATGGTTGACATTGCAGCACTCAAAGTCGATGCGGCGGTGGGTGGAATCGATCAGCGGAAGATCCATATGCTCGCCCGCGAATACCTCGGAGCGATCAATAAGAGACCTCCTGTCTGTGTCCATACCCCGATCATCAACGGTCTTGACGGAAAGAAGATGTCCTCTTCAGCGGGGAATGTCGTATCGGTAGCAGATTCTGAGGAGGAGATCAGAAAGAAGATCAGGAAGGCCTTCTGCCCGCCCGAGACCGGGGGAAATCCCATCATGGAGATCTTCTCCCACCATATCTTCCCGCGCCTCGGTAGCATTCAGATTAAAAGACCTGAAAAATACGGCGGAGATCGGGAATTTACCTCAATGCAGGAATTTGAAGCGGCATATGCAGCAGGAGAGATTCATGCAATGGATGCCAAGAATGCCTGCGCTGATGGACTTGTTGAGGTACTCGCACCGGCATACGAGTTTATTATGAGCACAAAGAGAGGATAGAGAGCGATGAAAGAGAGAGGAGAGGAGACGAAGAAGACAGATGATCGGGTAGAGGCTCTCGATCGTGAGCTGTCCCGGATGGGGATACGGATACGTGACTCTGACGATCGGAAGGTCCGTGATGAAGTCTTTGATGATGTCACCCTCTATGCTCTTTACAAACTCGCAAAAAAGAAGGTTATCAGCGCTGTCGGCGGCTCCATATCAACCGGGAAAGAGGCAAATGTCTTCTTTGCAGAGCAGGGAGAGGGAGAAGACTGTGTCATTAAGGTTTACCGTATCCGGACAGGTAACTTCAACGCAATGAGCGACTATATCCTTGGAGATCCAAGGTTCTCCAATATCAGAAAGACGAAGAAGGATATCATCTTCGCCTGGACAAAGAAGGAGTACTCAAACCTCTCCCGTGCACTCGAAGCAGGCCTCCCGGTGCCTGAGCCGATCGCCTTTGACAGAAATATTCTGATCATGGGATTCCTTGGAGAAGACGGGGTACCCTATCCCCAGCTCAGACTGGATCCACCGGATGATCCGGAGAACGCATATGCAGAGGTCCTCGATCTCATCACGAGACTCTACCAGAAGGCGAAGCTCGTCCACGGAGACCTCTCGGAATACAACATCCTAAGCGGCGGGGGGCGGCTCTGGCTGATTGATGTGGGACAGGCAGTGACACCTGACCACCCATCCGCTCACCGTTTCCTCTTCCGGGATATCCAGAATATCAACAGGTATTTTGGGAGCCGGTGCAAGACACTCGATGAACATGAGATCCTCAGAGGGATCGTTGGTGAAGATTTCTTCACCCCGTAATTACAGAGGAGAATCAGTTATGACAATTCAGGAACTTAAAGTGGCCTCCGATCGGATCGGGGTCATCATAGGAAAAGGCGGATCTACCCGCAAGGCCATCGAAGAGAAGGCCGGTGTCACGATCACCATTGACAGTCATGAAGGAATGGTCTCAATCGAAGGAGAGGACGCAGTCGGTGTACTCAGGGCAACCGAGATGATCCGTGCAATCGGCAGGGGATTCTCACCGGAACGTGCATCCAAAATCTTTGAGGATGACGATGTCATCTTTGATCTCCTCGACCTCTCAAATGTCGCCGACACCCCGGAGAAGATGAACAGAATTCGCGGGCGGATCATCGGAAGAGATGGAAAAGCACGCGGTCAGATCGAGAATATGACCCAGACATACATCTCTATCTATGGAAAGACCGTCGGGATCATCGGAATGCCTGAACCGGCACATACGGCACGCAAGGCAGTTGAGATGCTGGTTGAAGGAGCAGATCATGCAAGCGTCTTTGCCTTCCTTGACAAGAGAAAGAAAGAGGCAAAACAGGACCTCCTCAGCTACTACTATTAATCTCTATCCGGGGGGTTCATTTCCGAAGGAACTATTCGGATACGAATAGTTCCATGATAGTAGTCATCAGAACCAATCCGGAGATACCATAACGCAGTAGCCATATGAAAAATAAAGGGATATTATTGCTTGAAATAGAAAAAAGAGTGTCTATATCCTGAAAACAATAAATATCCGATAATAGTACTACACCGATGTGATCTTTGTGGTGAATGAAGGCTCCAGTGGAAATAAAGGGGTTAGTATGAGCTCTTTTGAGACCCTCCCGATCCCATCGGAATTAGTAGAGCAGTACTACGATCATGGTATCAGGACCCTCTACCCCCCACAGATAGCCTGTATCGAAGCAGGGCTTTTTGAAAGGAAGAACCTCGTCATCAGCATCCCGACTGCAAGTGGGAAGACCCTTATTGCAGAGATGGCGATGCATCACCAGATAGCAGCCGGAGGTAAATGCCTCTATGTCGTTCCTCTCAAGGCCCTCGCAAGTGAGAAGTACGATGACTTCTCAGGAAAAGGGGTGAGGGTCGGAATCTCAACCGGGGATTTCGACAGGAAGGATGAGCAGCTTGGGAGATCCGATATCATCGTGGCAACCTCTGAGAAGGTCGATTCACTCCTCAGAAACCGTACAGGCTGGATCAATGCCATATCACTCCTTGTCATCGACGAGATCCATTTAATCGGTGATGAGGGGCGTGGCGCCACCCTCGAGATGGTGATCACAACGATGCGGAACAGAAACCCGGATCTCCAGGTGATCGGACTCTCCGCAACGATCGGTAACCCAAAAGAGCTGGCCGGATGGCTCTCTGCCGGACTCGTTGAGTCCGACTGGCGGCCGGTCGATCTCAGGGAGGGGGTCTACTTCCAGGGATCAATCCGGTTCACCAGTGGGGAGAGGCCGGTTCAATCCATAAAGAAGGATGTGGATACAAACCTCTGCCTCGATACCGTTACAGAAGGTGGCCAGGCACTCGTCTTCGTCTCCTCACGAAGAAATGCCGAGGGAGCCGCAAAACGGATCGGATCAGCCCTCAGGCTGGATGAACCAAAGCTCGATGAGATTGCACGACAGATCCTTGAGAGTGACGAGAGTGAGGTCGCAAAGACCCTTGCTGCCTGCATCAGAAGCGGATCGGCCTTCCATCATGCAGGTTTATCACGGGACGTCAGAAGACTGGTCGAAGGGGGATTCCGAAAGGGTGCTATCCGGGTGATCGCTTCAACTCCGACCCTGGCAGCAGGGCTGAACCTCCCGGCTCGTCGCGTTATCATTAATAGTCTCCACAGGTTCATCCCTGGTGAGGGGCAGGTCCAAATTCCTGTTCGTGAATACCGGCAGATGGCAGGACGGGCAGGACGGCCCGGTCTAGACCCCTATGGAGAGGCGGTCCTGATCGGAAAGAACGGGGATGAAGTTCAGGAGCTTTTTGACTCTTTTATTCTGGCTAAGGCAGAGGAGATCGACTCCCGGTGTGCAAAACGATCCGTCTTACTCTCGCGGATACTCGCACTGATCGCAAGCAGAGAGGCAACAGATCATGATGCCATCTCCCGATTCTTTCAGGGAAGCTTTTATGCGGTTAAACACGCAAACCTCAGCTTCTTAAACCGCATCTGCACCACAGTGATCAGAGACCTCGATGAGATGGGGATGGCAATCGATCTCGGGGGAAGACTGGAGGCGACCGGGTTTGGTGAGCTCACCTCAAAGCTCTATCTTGACCCAAGGTCAGCTGTCATGATCGCAGACGCACTCAGAGAAAGAGATGCTGTAACACCCTTTGGAATCCTCCATCTCCTCTCTGCAACCCCTGATATGTTCCGTCTCTATCTTAAATCAGCTGATGGCGAGCTGATTGAAACCGTGATGGAAGAGCGGGAAGAAGAGTTTTTAATCGGGCAGCAAGAGGCAGTATTTCCATGGCTTGGATATGAAGAGATCATCACAGCCATCAAGACCGCGCTCGTCCTTGAGAACTGGATCAACGAAGTTCCGATCGAGATGATTGCAGAGCGGTTTTCGATTGGACCCGGAGATATTCATGGACTCATTGAGGGGATCGGCTGGCTCATTCATGCAACACGTGAGATATGCAGGCGTGAGATACCGTCTCTGCATACAGAGATGAGTGAACTAGAGATCCGTTTGAAACATGGGGTGAAGGAAGAGCTCCTTCCACTCATCAGACTCAGAGGGATAGGTCGTGTTCGTGCACGTTCCCTCTTCAACAGCGGATATGAGAATCCTCTGGCCCTGGCAGAAGCAGGTGTCGAAAAGATCGCCAGAATCATCGGCCAGAAGACTGCTGAATCTATCCTCGAACAGATTCGGACAGGTGGAAGAGGAAAGA
>NZ_JAUSCG010000170.1 GCF_030651615.1 Methanocalculus sp. | reverse complement strand
GCTCTTCATCCCCCTTCAGAACGATTCGGATCGTATCACGGGGGATCCCAAGCCCGATCTCAACCTCAGGACAGACCGGAATAAAAGTGACAAATGGCTTGAGTGATGCGACAATGTCACTGGTGATCATATCACCGTTATATCTGACATGATCGAACTCGATGCACCTGCTCACCACAAGAGTTGGTCTCTGGAAGATTCGTTTTACTGACAATGGCACCATATCCCAATCAGCATACTCACCATCCGGAGTATTATAATCTCCTGCCTCCTGAAAGTTTACCTGACCGAAACTTTTTCTGCTCAACAATCTTATGCAGACATATGAACCTCTCAGAAGATCCCGGGATCTCACCACGAAAGGCAGAGTACCTGAGCTATATTTTAGAGGCAGGCGGGGTTGTAAAAACAACAGATCTCGCCCGCAATTTTTCCATATCGTCTTCAACAGGATCAAAAGCCATCAGGGAACTTGCAGAGGCGGGGCTCCTGACCCATGCCCCGTATGCCGAGGCGATCCTTACTGAAAAAGGGGAGAAGATGGCATATTTCATTCAGAGACGTCACAGAATACTCACACTCCTTTTGTCCCACTATGGTTTTACCAGGGGTGAAGCCTGCGCCGAGGTTAAACATTTTGAAAATTACGTATCCAGAGAGTCGGTAAATCGGATCTGTGCATCCCTTGGCCATCCGATGATGTCGGTCTGCGGCCGGATTGTTCATGAAGAGGGATGTTGTCTTGAGGTTTCGGAGTGATTAGTCATGACAAGGCTTATTGGGATTGCCTTATTGATCGTCATCACCTGCATCTCAGCAGGATGCATAACGTATGATGATCAGGGAGCGGGTGACCGGATACCGGTTGCGGTGACGATTCCCCCGATGAAAGAGATGGTTGAGGCGATAGGTCAGGACCGGGTACGCGTTACAATCGTCGTCCCACCGGGATCAGAGCCCCATACCTTTGAGCCGACTCCGGGGCAGATCACCACAATATCCGGTTCAAAGATATTTTTCAGAATCGGGGAGGGATTGCTTCCTTTTGAAGACAGACTGGTCGGTCGCCTCTCCTCCCTCAATCCTGATCTGGTTTTTGTCGATCTCTCAGAAGGGATAGATCGGATCAGAGAGGAAGAGTCCGGAGATCATGAAGATGATGAGTCTCACGATCATGGAGGATATGATCCACACATCTGGCTCTCATTACAGAGCGGATCTCACATGGCAAAATCAATAGCATCTGCTCTGATCGCGATTGACCCGGCAGGGGAGGCGGCATATCAGAAGAATCTGCACGAGTACCTCACCTCCATAGAGGAGACGAACAAACAGGTGATGGATGGGCTAAAGGAGCTCAGAATACGCCGTTTTATCGTCACACATGACGCCTGGGGATACTTTGCCAGAGATTATAATCTGGAACAGATCGCAGTCCATGTCGGGGGGAAAGAACCTACTGCACGGGAAATTCAGGAGATCATCATGCTTGCCCGCGAAGATCAGATCCGTGTCGTCTTTGTTGAGCCACAGTTCTCGAAGAAACCGGCTGAGGTGATTGCTGAAGAGATCGGCGGGGTTGTCGTGGAGATCGATCCGCTCGCAGAGGCATATCTCCAGAATTTCATTCATATCGCTGAAGAGATCGAAAGGGCGATGAGATGACGGCCGCTCTCCATATGAAAGATGTCTCCATCTGTTACGGCAGAAAGGTTGTGATAGAAGATGTCTCGTGGGAGGTTTTGGAACATGACTTTGCAGCCATTATAGGACCCAACGGAGGTGGAAAGACGACGCTTCTGAAGGGGATTCTGGGCCTTCTGCCCCTCTCTTCAGGAGAGATAACGATCTTTGGACTGCCGCCGGGTGAGGGGAGGCGGCTGATTGGGTATGTCCCTCAGTTTCATACCTTCGACTTCTCTTTTCCCATCACAGTTTCTGAGATGATCCTGCAGAGCAGACTCCCGTTGATCCCCGGGTTGTTTCGCCGGTACCGTGAGGAGGATTATAAAGCGATGGAGAGGGCACTTGATCGTATTGGTCTTGCAGATGCCGGAGATTACCCCATATCCACCCTCTCGGGAGGCCAGCAGCAGAGAGTGATCATCGCACGCGCCCTTGCAGGAGAGCCGCGACTCCTCATCCTTGACGAACCAACAGTCTATGTCGATGCACCGACTGAAGACCTCTTCTTCTCATTAATCGAACGGCTCAGGGAGGAGATGACGGTGATCATTGTTACGCATGATATCAGTGCGATTTCAGGGAGGGTGAACCGGATCGCCTGTCTGAACCGCAGCCTCTACACACATGGTGATGCGATGATCACTGATGATATGCTCACCTCAGTCTATGGCTGCCCGGTTGATCTGATCGCACATGGCGTACCTCACCGGGTTCTCAGGGATCACAGGGGTGAGGACCGTGATTGAGATTCTCGGATTTGGATTCTTCCAGAATGCTATTATTGCAGGTCTCCTTGCCGCAGTTGCCTGCGGAATCGTCGGGAGTTTTGTTGTTGTCAGGCGAATGGTCACAACAAGCGGAGGAATCTCTCATGCGGCATTCGGAGGGATAGGACTTGGGTTTTTTTTTGGGATCGATCCACTGCTCGGTGCCGTCTTCTTCACCATTGGGGCGGCGGTTCTGATATGGTACCTGAATACCCGTGAACTCCAGGAGACCGATACGATCACAGGCGCTATCTGGGCGGCCGGAATGGCCCTTGGGATAGTCTTCGTTGCACTCACTCCGGGGTATAAGCCCGATCTCTTCAGCTACCTCTTTGGAAATATCCTCCTCGTCCCGACATCGGATATTCTGCTGATGGGTTTCCTCGTCCTTGTGATCCTTTCTGTTGTTTTGATCCTCTTTACAAGGCTTGTTGCAGTCACCTTCGACTCCGAGTATGCCAGCGTGATGGGGATGCCGGTATCTTCACTGACACTGATACTCTTCCTCCTCATCGCACTCACAGTCGTACTGCTCATCTCGGTTGTCGGAATCATCCTGGTCATTGCACTTCTGACTCTGCCTGCGGCAACTGCCCGCCTGTTCACCCACTCACTCCCTGCAATGATGGCAGCTGCCATTCTGATCGGAGTTGTAACGGTGATCTCAGGAATATTCCTCTCATACTCCTTTGATCTTCCATCAGGTGCGACGATCATCCTTGTTGGATCTGCTCTTTATACAGGTGCACTCGCACGGCGTCATCTGCACTCTTCCTGAAAAATTTTTTATTCAGGAAGAGCTTCCATCTCATCCAGAAACGGCATCAGTGTCGTGATATAACGGCAGGATTTCCCCTGAATGTCGGCTTCTCCACAAGAGATCACCTCAAGGATTAATGGAAGCTCCTTCAGTTTCTCCAAAAATCCAGGATCCTGGCTTGATGCAAATGAGATAAACGATCCGAGTGGTATGAAGGGGCGTTCATATTCGGGGGTGTTCTTATAGGTCTCCATATCCTTTTCAATGGTCGAATTGCGGGCGAGATCATCCTCAAAATAGAGGTAGATATCAATACCGTAACGTCGTCCGAGTTCTTCAAGTTCAAGGATATCAACCTTCTCACCCGGTGCTACCGCAAAGGTGCGGCACTCATCACCTCTTTTTGTCTCCATATCTGTACCTTTTGGAGTGAGGGCATATGAGACTCACGATCAACATATTTATGTATCACCAGACCTTATTGCGGCATAAGGTGTGGAGATAGATGTTGGAACTGGTTGGTGACAGTGCCAAAAAAGAAGAGATGTTGTTCAGTCTGGTTACCCTCCTCCGCGAAGGAACACTGAACTTCCGGTGGCGTGCCGCAGAAACACTTGGAGAAAAAGGTGATCTGCGAGCGGTCGGTCCGCTCATTGAGGCATTGAGAGACCCTTATGTTGATGTCAGCTGGATTGCTGCGAAATCTCTTGGTAAGCTTGGTGATCCCGAGGCGGTGCCGCATCTGATCGAGCTCTTAAAAAGTGAGGATAAGTGGAACCGTCTTGGTGCTGTAGAGGGGCTTGGCGGCATTAAAGATCAGAAAGCAGTTAAACCACTGGCAGAAGTACTGAAAGATGATCCAAACCGGAAGGTGAGGGAGAAGGCTGCATGGGCGCTCGGCAGAATCGGGGGAGAGGCTGCCAGAAAGGCTCTTGATGCCCAAAAAGATGATGATAATGAACAGGTGAGGAAGGCTGTTCTTGATGCAATTTTGACGATTGAACAGGAGGAGTCTTCCGATCCATAAAACCCTGAATATGAAAAAAAGTTACATTTTTTCAGATTATTGCCCCATGATTTCTAAAAAGGAATACTAATATCCTCACACCCCCAAATTTTGAAGGAATGAAGAGAGAGATCGGGAAAATAATTGGCATACTGGTCTTTCTCTCCGTGCTACTCGCACCGGTTGATCCGGAGATCATCCCGATTGAGGCACGTTACGTCGCTGCTGTGACGCTCCTTATGGCGATCTGCTGGGTGACGGAAGCAGTACCCCTTGAAGTAACCGCTCTTATTCCGATCGTCCTCTTCCCAATCCTTGGTGTTCTCTCAGTGAAAGAAGCGGCAGCACCATATGCAGACCCGGTTATATTCCTCTTCCTCGGTGGTTTTATCATCGCAATGTCGATGCAGAGGTGGGGATTACACAGGAGAATCGCATTATCCATCATCAATATCGTCGGTACAAGTCCCAGGCGACTCGTCCTTGGATTTATGGTTGCTACAGGATTTCTCTCGATGTGGATCTCTAATACTGCAACTGCGATGATGATGATTCCAATCGCAATTGCGATCATCGCAACCGTGATGCCATCATTGAATACAAGGCTCAATGAGATGAATGAAGAACAACGGGATTTTGCCGGATGTCTCGTCATAGCTGTTGCCTATGCAGCAAATATCGGCGGGATAGCAACCATCATCGGGTCACCCCCAAATGGCATCTTCATTGCGCAGATGAAGATCCTCTTCCCCGACGCTCCTACAATCGACTTCTTCACATGGATGAAGTTTGGTGTCCCTCTTGCAGCGATCCTCATTCCGATCGTCTGGCTCTGGTTAATTAAAGTCCCATACCGTCACCTGCCAAAGAAACTCTCACAGGCAAAGGAGGTAATACAGCAGGAGATGGAAGATCTCGGGCCTATGAACAGAGGGGAGCGATGGACCCTCTTTGTATTTCTCCTAACCGCATTCTGCTGGATCTTCGCAGGCACCAAGGTGGTTGGAGGTATGACCATCCCAGGTCTTGATCAGGTCTTCCCCGGAATCAATGATACGGTAATTGCGATCTTTGGAGCACTCCTCCTCTTTATCCTCCCTGTTGACATGAAGAAAGGGATCTTCACGATGAACTGGGAGTGGGCCGAGAAGATCCCATGGGGAATTTTAATCCTTTTTGGTGGAGGTCTCTGCCTTTCAGCAGCTTTTATCTCGAGCGGGCTTGCCAGACTGATCGTCGATTCATTTACCATGCTCTCATTGCTCCCGATCATAGCAATCGTATTTATTGTTGCCATATCAGTCTCACTCCTGACCGAGGTCTCCTCAAACACCGCTATTGCCTCGGTGATGATGCCAATAATGGCAGTCACCTCGATATCGATGGGGATTCACCCCTACATGCTGATGCTGACAGCAGCTGTCTGTGCATCGCTTGCCTTTATGCTCCCGGTAGCCACCCCTCCAAACGCAGTCGCCTTTGGGACAGGGTACATCGATATGCGGACACTCTTCCGATCGGGATGGGCACTGAACCTGATCGGTGTTGTCTTCTGGACGGGCTTCCTCTTCACCGTCGTCATCTGGGCGGTCGGGTTCACACCTGATCTCCCGGCATGGGCAGTGAACCCCTGATCTCTCCATCACCCTTATCTCTGGAGAGGTCAATAGCCTTCCATGCCCCGACTTGCTATAAAAGACGAGGATGAACTCACAGCCGGAACAGGTGTTGAGGGAAGACGACAGAAGAAGAGCGGAGTTAATCTCGACGATATCACTACGCAGAAGTCAAGAAAGATTCAGAGCTTTGGTGGTCTGAATTTTGACAAGAAGAAACAGGCCGATATCTTCGAATCCGAACCTCGCTAGGAGAGTATAATATCTCCCTGCCTCTGAATTGTAATCTCCCGATCTCCATCGAATGTTGAGAGTATCCCATAGACGAAGACCTCATCTCCTATCCTCAGATCCGGTGATCGAATACTGTTTGGAATGAAGACTTTTAACCCGGATACTGTGATTATCATATGGCCGCCGGTTCTTGTCTCTCGTATATCCTCAACAACTCCCGCATGCGATACCCTCCCTCCATCCGTAAGAGAACTGTTATATGGAGTGGAGAAGAATGCAGGCCCCGCCAGAGAGAAGAGAGTATGAAAGAGCAGGATCAGGAGGAGGGGTCCTGAGAGAAGAAGCAGAGCTCTTCGTATTGGATGACCTGCCATAAGAACAAAATTGATGGCATCCTATATCAAGCGATAGGTTCTTATGTTAACGGCGTTAACATACTGGTATGCAGCCCCAGTTGCTACCCCCATCCTCACAGAAAGTTCTCCATCTGCTTGAGCAGGGTGGTTCAATGACCCACAAAGATATCGTACAGGAGAGCAGCCTTGCACCCAGAACGGTGCGGTATGCTCTGAAGCGGCTCAAGGAACAGGGTTTGATCCTTGAGAAGTTCAACTTCAGAGATGCACGGCAGATCATTTATGAATGTAGAATGGCAGATTCCCAGAGGGCAACGGCATGAAGGGATCGCTCTGCGACATCATGCTCTGTGATGAACTGGCACGTAATTTTCTCCCACGAATGAGGGCGGAACTTGTGTACCGGCTCGTTAACGGACAGGGTGTCAGACAGAGCGAAGTGTCACGCAGGCTTGGGATATCACGAGCCGCTATTTCCCAGTACCTGAGCAGAAAGCGGGGATCCGGAGATATAGAACTTTCGGATGAGATGACCGCGATGCTGGATCGCTGGGCCTTTACGGTTATGAACGACGACACCGGCAGTATTACAATCTGTGATATCTGCCAGTGTGCAAAAAAACAGAAGAAAGAGTAACTACCCTTTTTTCATTCTTCTCCCGATGATAACTCCTGCAAAGAAGATCAGCATCAGAAGAGCGACAGCTGGTTTTGACCAGTCTTCTGCTGTGAAGAAAGGTTGAGAGCTTGTGTACCCGCTCTTCCAGTCCTCATCAAAGACTTTAAGATAGTACATAGCGGCATCGGGATGGCAGATGATCACCCCTGCTTCCCGGTTATTCATCGGGGAGTTCTCATTCCAGTTGATGCTGGATACAAGGACAGTATGGCCATCGACGATCACTCCCTTATTATGAATTTTGGTAATCCCTGCACGGGTTGCGTCGATCAGGCGAGCTTCAAGCGGGAGGTTCTCCCTCTCTGCGTATTCGTTTATAAAGGCAACCATCTCATCATTGTCCCAGTCACCCTCGATGCTGAACCAGCTTGCATCAAGAAGGATACGAACGTTCACACCACGCGATGCAGCGTCAAGGCTTGCATCAAGCCAGGGATTCGGAGTGTTTTTTGTCCAGTTGCTGATGTATGCCTGCTGGATCTCAAGTGTCGTTGTCGCCTCTGCAATCATTGCAGGGACGAGATGGGAAGTATCAGGTGAAATGACAGGGGTAACAGTTGCACCATCGATCCGGACAGGTGCATATCGGGATGTGCGGGAGGAGACTTTTATCCGATTAGGCATAACCCAGTCTCTCTTTCTGGTGAGGGGGACGATGTCCCGTCCAACCGAATCTTCTGCATATACCATGCCAAAGTAATCGGCGAACCGTGCATCATGAATCCAGACACCCCACCCTCTGTTCCCTTCAAACCCGGTATAGGGAATACCGCTCTCCTTGAAGTTTTCACTTATAATGAGGACTGATTCGCCGTCAATGATGAGGTATTTGGCATGGAGGAACCGGTACCGCGAACGTTCACCCCCTGAAGATCCCATCAGGTCAACAGGAATGCCGGATACATTCAGGCTTGTGAGGAGATTCGCCTGCTCAGAAGAGATCCCTCCAACCGGAGATCCTTCAACCAGAATCCGGACTGAGACACCCCGATCATCTGCATCAGCAATCAGTTCTGCGATACCGGGATGCGTAAACTCATAGACACTGATCTCAATGGAACGTTTCGCTGATCTGATCGCTTCTTCAACCACCTCATAGGACGAATCAGGGGAGACGAAGAGGGTAGCAGATACACCTTCGACGATGATCGGTGAGAAGTCACTCTGGCCGATCATGAAGGGACGTGGATTCCAGACACCATCGATGAACCGGTGTACCTGCCCCTCGCGCGACCTGACGTCACCGGGCCAGGCGATCTCAAAGCGGAGTTCACCACGGTAATAGAGCTCAATCTCATCTCCGGCGTTGGCAAGGATGAACTGGTTTGATCTGATGCAGTTTGGGACCAGTGGTGTTGACTCCTCCCATTCAAAATCGGGATATATGCCGTGAGTTCTTCTGTATGCATCCGCCTGGCGTGCGATGACAAGATCGCCATCGATCCATGTACCGGATGGAAAACTCAGAATTCCTTCTCCATCAGTGATCGTCCAGCCGTCAAGTTTTCCATATCCTGAAAGTATAATGAATTCATCAGGGTCTCCTGAGAGATAGGGATCAGGGCAGAAAGCAGTGACGGTGATCCCTGCAGTTACGGTTGCAGGGATCATGAGGAGGATGAGAAGGAGAGAGAGGAGGAGCCGTTGCATAAAGGAGATCTTCGATCTATTCCTTTTTTATCATCACGGTTTCTATCTCTCCTGTATGGGTGGATGCATCGTTAAACTCGGCGGGAGTCTGGCAGACGCCCTTATTGATCTCGTCCCGGTGCTTCTTGAGTCAAAGGAAGGGATATTGATCGTCCCTGGAGGGGGGGCTGGAGCAGACGCGGTTCGTTCACTCGATCCGGACCCTGATACCGCGCACTGGATGGCAATTGCGGCGATGGAGCATTATGGCCATCATATCGCATCGTTTGGAATCCCATCGGTTGATCGTCTGATCCGGGTTGAACGACCATCGGTTCTTCTGCCATACTGTCTGCTTCGGAACGAGGATCCGTTGCCTCATTCCTGGGATATAACTTCAGATACCATCGCTGCCTGGGTGGCATGGAGACTTAATCTCCCGCTGATCATCCTCAAATCAGTTGACGGGGTCATCTCATCCGGCCGTGTTCTTTCTCAGGTTTATGAGCCTCTGGAGACTGATACGGTTGATTCTGCCCTCATTCCATATATTCTTCAGAAGGGTCTTTATGCGACTGTTCAAAACGGTCGAAAGAATGAATGTGTCAGAAGAGCACTCTCTGGTGATTATTCACAAGGCACCTGTATCACCAGCAGGACAGAGGAATTATAACCGATTGATCCCAATGTTATAAGGGAGTCCGACTATGTCAATGGTAAAATGCACGTCCTGCAATGCTCCGCTCGCTGAGCGTGGCGCGACAGAATTTAAATGTCCGGAGTGCTCCGAGCTTATACGCCGGTGTGCACGGTGCAGACTACAGAGCATTCAGTATGTCTGTCAGAAGTGTGGGTTCCAGGGGCCATAAGGATGGGAGCTGTTGCAGTTATCCTGAAGGTAATGCCTGAATCTACTGATGTTGATCTTGAAGCATTAAAGGCGGCAATCCGTGAGAAGATCCCCGGCATCTCAGATATCAGGGATGAGCCTATCGGATTTGGCCTTGTTGCATTAAAAGTTGCCACCGTCATCCAGGATGAAGAGGGCGCGACCGATGGAATCGAGTCGAAGTTCCTTGAAATCCCTGGTGTCGACCGTGCAGAGATTACTGATCTCAGCCGGATGATCTAACTTTTTTAAAAATAATTATCTTCAGTACTGTGAAATGTCTCTTTGAGTGTCTCAAAGACATGTCTTGTTATATCCCGTATCTGCTCGGTTGAGACTCGGAATGCTTCCAGTTCTTCATCAGAGAGTCTAATAGGCACCGGAAATACTCCACCCCGCGTGATGCGTGCAGGAACGCCGATACAGACGCTGCCGATATCGTGCACCTCTTTTCTGATGAATGTCGAGACGGTGAGTATTCGGTGTTCGTCTTCAACGATCGTCTTGACGATTGTTGCAATTGCATCGCCCGGTCCATAGACGGTTGAGCCCTTACTCCGGATGATGAGCTGCCCACTCGTCTTAACCCGCTCCATTATCTCCTCCTGTGGGAGACGTGAGAAGGCCGGGAGGTTATTTATCTGGATACCACCGATCGTCGTTGCCGACCAGAGGGGTACCATCGAGTCCCCGTGTTCACCAATAATCCTCGTATGAACTTCTGATACGTGGACATTGAAGAATTCCGCAATACAGGACTTCAATCGCATCGAGTCAAGATGCGTACCAAGCCCGAATACCCGATGTGGCGGCAGATTTGAGTATTTAAGTGCGACTGCCGTCATTATGTCGACAGGGTTTGAAATAACAAAGAGAAGTGTATCAGATGCGTTTCTGCTGATCTTTTCAGCATAGGTTGCGACGACTTTTGCATTGCTGACTGCAAGATCGAGACGGCTCTGTTCCCCGTTCCGCGCTGCTCCGGATGTCAGGATGATGATCTCTGATCCACGCAGATCTTTCTCATCGCAGCTCCAGCTGATCCGGGTGTTTGTTCCGCGTGCTGCAAATGAGTCCATCAGATCACGGGAAAGGCCTTCAAGAAATTGCTGGTTTCCATCACGACCAAAGAGGCATACCTCTTTGACATGGGAAATCTGCGAGATCGCGTGGGCAGCATAGGATCCAACCTGTCCTGTCGCTCCGATAATTGTCACTTTTACCATAGAAATCAGTTAATTGGGAACACGTCATCGGTCGACCGCACATACCACCGTTCCGCAGAGCTCCCTTCTCCACCCCGCTACCCCGTGGGCGCCAAACGTCCGCAGTAGGTCTGCTCCCTTCCGGGCCTGAACCGGTGCCCACGGCAAAAGGCCTCACCTCCCTCCGGAGGGTTGGTCCCTGTCCGCTGACCTCACAGGACGAGGTTTCTACGTCGGAAGTTACTGCTTTCCGGAAGCTGACCCGGCCTTCCTCAGACTTCGCCCCCCGCATGTCGACGGTTTCGGGTGACAGGTGACGTCTAACCACCCAGGCTAGTTCCCGTATCTAATCGATCGTTATGGGATAAATACATCCCCTTTATTATGTGCTTTCCAGTCGGTGATGACCTGCTCAACCATATCGCGGGAGGCTTTATCAAAGAGGTCGATCACAGTCAGGAGATCATCTGATGGAAGGTACGGGGAGAGGAGTCGGTAATCACCCTGATACACCTCTGCTGAGAAATTCCCACGGATAGTGGCAATAAGATGGGGTTCACTCCTGAGAGGAGTATGTGCCATTGACTGGTAACTTTCCCGGATATCAACATCGTCAATTCCGAGATAGGTATGATTCACTTTAAGGTTGTAGGCAGTCCAGAAGGCGGCAGCATACCATGCATCATTAAAGATCACATGCGGCACCCCAAGACGTGCAGCTGTGATTCCGAGGGTGCCGGAACCGCAACAGGCATCAACAAAGGTCTTCGGACGTTTTGTGTAGACCTGACGGTCAACGGAGATGAGCTTTGGGTTCACAGGTCGTGGGAATTCAATATGCATCGTTGATGCCTGTTTATAGATGACGATCGGACCGACCTGGGTAGCGAAGATATTTGCCCGGACATCACAACCTGCAAGCAGGGTATGCGTCTTTGGCGGTTCTTTTGAGGAGCAATCAACGAGACCGGGTATCACATGGTTATCCAAAACAACTCCCCTGACCTCGGGGATCTCAGCGACGATCCGTTTTGCAGACTTTTCGGAGAGCAGGTCGGTTAATATGACGAGTGAACGGGCAGGGAGGTATGGCGCCTCGTTCAGAACAAAACCAGGATGGATGAGAGGGGTTCCAACCTCTTTCAGAGGCTCATTTCCGATGAGATCACCCTCTTCTTTTCCTATGCCGTATATCAATGCATAGACATCATCGATGAACCGTTTTCCGCAGATACAGGGGTCAGGCGGTATGTAATCGGGGGGCGGAGCTTTTTTGTCAAGATGTCTGCCCCTGCACCGGGGACAGGGTGCAAAGATCGTATCCATTGTATTGATGATATCAAAAGCATCGGAGACGCAGTCATCACCACAGACCGGGCACTTCATATACCCTCCTTGGAGCAGAAGCAGATAAAGGATCGGCGTCTGCTTTTCTGGGATAAGTATGGATTTAGAGAATTTTCCGGGATCAGATTGTGAAAAAACGGAATACTACCTGTTTTGAAGAGGAGTTCCGAAACAGGGTGGATGAGAAGAGCCACCATATCCTATGCGCGCCTCAGGAGGAACGAACGCATCAGGTCAGATCAATTGTTTCGTGCTCCCGAAAAAGTGAAGGAATGGGCCTGATGCGATTTGAACGCATGACCGCCCGGTTATGAGCCGGGCGCTCTAACCAACTAAGCTACAGGCCCAGGGGCACGACACTGAATATATCGCAGCACTATTTATTGTCCTCTGATACTAAAAAAGGTGTGCATTATGAGGTTTATTGTAACCCCTCAGAGGACTATTACGCATATATCCAGCTGAATACTCCTCTTTTCTGCACCTCGATCCTCGCCCTCTCAGTGAGACGACGCTGTTCCTCCTCCATCTGATCAAGCTGTTCGAGGAGAACTGAGGAGAGTGCCGGATCTGTCGAGGAGCTTGTCAGGATGATTCCACGAATCTCCTCGATACGCCGCTTGTTTTCTTCTGCCTGAAAACTGATCCGTTCTGCGGTCTGCCTGTCACCACCAAAGAGCACCAGCATGATACCAGATCTTTCCTCCATCCTGATCTCATCACCCCACTGGGCATTGACTGAGGCATTGTACTCGCGGGCAACTCCGGCAACGAGCGGGCCGATGCCGGTCATATTCTCAGCGGCAAGAAGGGCAAATACGGCGATTCTAACCTGGTTTTCATGCCGGAATCTCTCCTGAGCCTGTGGGGGCAGAGTCTGCACCCCTTCACCCATAACCTCCTCCCTACTCCGGATCATCTCTCTCAGGTGCGCAGGATCAACAGGTGTCACAGGGCGAAGTCCCTGCGCATCCTGCCTGACTGCTTCACCCTTTGGAGCCGCCGGAGGAGAGCCCTCTGTTCTGTCGCTCTGATTTCCGGCCTGCTGTACCATGCCGTAACCACCCGGAATATCAGCGGGTCTGCCTGACTGTTCTGCTGCAATCACCGGGATGAAGATGGCAATCATCAGAAAGATACAGATCATAACGGATAATAGTCTCATAGTGAGCCCAATAATCCTATGAGATGATAAATATTATTCACCGGAATGTGGGAAGACCAGAAGAGGGGATCAGTACCTCCCGACACCAGCGACCATATCCCCATACATCCCGCTCCATCCATCCTGCGGGCCGGTGAACCGGGCTGAGCAGATCTGTGTATACGAATTACCACTCCACCCGAGGTTCCACCACTGGTTTCCGCCGGAGAACCTCACCCAAACCTCGACCTCCACCTCAGGAGATCCTTCATATGATGCATAGACAGGTGTTGTGATTGCAGAGCAGGGCTGGTCTTGCATGCCAGGGATGATGCATCTGCCCCCTTCGACAGGACTGAAGAGGAGGAGCGGTTCGGTTCCTTCAGGATTCTTTGTCTCTATCGTTTGACCGGGATCATACCTGATCACGAGGTTCTCCGGCATCAGTACAGGGGTTTCTTCGCTATAGTGAGATGAGAAAGAGGGAGGGGCAGGCAGAGGGCTCTCACCGGGCTCAATAGCAATCGGCATGCCGTGGTATGAGGGGACCATCACGGATGCTGTGATCGAAAGGAACCGATCTCCGTCAATGGTGACGATCTCCGCCTGCCAGCCGTCAGGGAGACCATAGAGATCTGAGAGTATGGGATCAAATCCCGGTGAAGGATAGGGGAAGAGGAATGTTGCATTGTGGATCACCTCGGTGAAGCTGATGGTGAGATCATACGAATAACTGCTCTGGTAGGAATCAGGGGAACCTATGCATCCGGCGGTGAGAAGGGTGAGAAGGCAGGCAACGATGAGGAGATGATATCTCATACAGGGAACGTCAGGCAATGAACCGGGATAAGGGTTTTGGATTCTTCTTCATAGAGAATCAGCCATGTTGATCCGCAGATTTGTAGTGAGACCTATTGCGATCCATATATGTTTTCCCAATACCACTATATCCATTGCAGGGAAACAGTGAGTAAACAATGTCCGATCCCGCTTCAGTCCTCTCGTCCCGGAGATTGAGGATAGGAGTACTGATACTCCTTCTTCTCCTCATTGGAGCTTTGTGTTATCTCTCCTGGCAGTCGGCCCAGCCATACAGGATCGGGGTTTTACTCCCTGCGTCCGGTGACGATGATTCGGATTATTATGATACCCTTGATTGGGCTGTAGAGGGGCTGAACAGGGAGGGTGTTGGACGGAGAGTTGAACTTGTTCCTGTCGATACAGCAGAAGTGCCACTCCAGATAGCCTCTAAGCAGTTGATCGATGATCCGACCATCCGGGTGGTGATCGGACCCGCTGCCAGTGACGAGGCATTCCTGATCGCACCGGATTTTATCAAAGCAAAGAAGTTGCTGATCACCCCGTCTGCTACTTCCGGGGATCTCCTGAGGATGTTCTCGAGGTTTGGGTACATCTGGCGGACAACCACCGGCGACCGTGCCCAGACCAGAATTATTATGACTATTCTGAAGGAGAGGGGCGTTCGGTCTGCAGCCCTCCTGTACGAGGAGAGCACGTACGGAAAGACATTCAGGGACTGGGCTGCGTTTTATGCGATTGAGTCTGAGATCGAGCTAACATCAGCAGTCCCATTTGAGAGGGGAGGGGATCTCAGGGAGACGGTGGCTGCTGCCTGTCTCCTTGATCCTGAGTATATCATCGTCGTTGCACGGGGATCAGATGCCGCTCTGGTGCTCCGGATCATGGAAGAAGAAGGCTGCTCCACCCGCCTCATCTTCACCGATGCGGTCAGGACAGACACCTTCCTTGAGGCGGCAGGAGATCTGGCAGAGGGGGCCGAGGGGGTCAGCCCGACTGCCGACCGGAAGACCGGATTCTTTGTCGCATATAAAGCGCATTTCGGCCGGATGCCTGACGATTATGCCGCCCACACCTATGATTCCCTCATCCTCGCGGTTGCCGCCCTTGCACGGATGGAGGCCGCCCCTTCCGAATCCCCGGCCCAGGCAATGAAGGCGGTCGTATCAGGGCAGGACGGCAGTTTCGGGTGGGACAGTCAGGGTGCGGCAGCGGCGATCCGGCAGATCCGTTCAGGGCGGCTCCCCGACCTGACGGGTGCATCGGGGCCGCTTGAGTATCACCGGGATCTTCCCGGAGAACCGCTTGTCACCTGGTATGTGAACTGGCGGGTTGAAGAGGGGTATTTTCGACCAAATACCTATATTCCGGGATCTTTTGGCGAGAAACGAGCAGTAGAGGTGCCGGATAGCCAGGACGAGGGAGGGAGCACCTTCGTGCGGGATGAAGGAAAAGAACTCAGGGCGGTGCTGGTAACGACCAGTTCAGACTGGGATAATTACCGGCACCAGGCTGATGTCGCGTACCTGTACTCTCTCCTCCTTAAGAACGGGGTCAGGCAAGAGAATATCATCGTTATCAGCCAGGAGGATATACCGCATTCCGTGATGAACCCGAGTCTGGGCCACCTCTACCACCGGGCGGGTGGGGAGAACATTTACATCCCGGCAACCGTGACAGACACTGCGATCACCTCTGACGCATTTGTTTCGTTCCTCCTCGGAGAGAGCAGCCCGGAGATCCCGCTCATACTGGAGACTGATGAGAAGAGCAACCTGCTCTTGTACATTTCCGGACATGGGGGCCCTGGATTCCTCGAATTCCCGGATGATGATCATCTCACGAGCTCACGGTTCCAGGAGACGATCCAAAGAATGGCTGAAGAGAAGAGGTTTTCCCGTATGCTAATCGTGGTTGAAGCCTGTTTTGGCGAGAGCATGGGTATCGGCCTTGATGTTCCGGGTGTTGTCTTCATGACAGGAGCATCATACCATGAGCCGTCCAGGGGAGCAGAATATGATATCACCCTCAGGCAGTGGCTCTCAAATGATTTTTCAATGAGCCTGACAGACAGTATCGTTCAGTATCCTGACCAGACCCTCCGGGGACTCTATGAGATGACCTATGACCGGGTATCAGGGTCACATCCCAGGATCATTGCCGGGAATGCAAACGACCTGAATATACCAATTGCGGAGTTTTTTGCGGCATGAAGAGAGTGTATAGTTCCATTATCATTGCAGGCATCCTGATCTGCATGGCAGTGGCCATACTGTTGATTGTTCCAACCCCGGCAAGACCGGTTGTGACCTTCGTCTATAACGGGGAGAAAGGAGACTTTGGGTACCTCGATTCCGCATACCTGGGGCTGATTTTGGCACGCGATGACTTTGATTTTATATCGCGTGAGATTCTCTGGGATGGATCTGATAGCCAGGATCCGGTGATCGGTGATGATGGGAAGAGGGCGGATCTGGTGCTGATTCTCGGGGACATGATGGGCGGGTATGCGGAAACGTTCGCGGAGAAGTATCGGGAGACGCCGATTGTGGTCATTGATGCGGGGCCGGTGCCGGGAGATTCCATCCGTTCGGTCTCCTTCTCAATGTACGGGGCGAGCTATCTTGCCGGGGTGCTTGCAGCAAACCAGACAAAGACCGAAAAGATCGGGGTGATTGCTGCAAAGGATGCTCCGGTGATCAGCTCGTTCACCGATGGGTTTGCAGACGGCGTCTATAGCAGGAATCCGGATGCAGAGGTCTCTATAATCTATCTTGCAGATGATGATACCGGCTTTACGATGCCGGAGAAGGCAGCAGAAGTTGCCCGCAGCATGTTTGCAGATGGTATCGATCTGATCTTCACGGTTGCCGGGGGATCCGGGCCGGGGGCGATCACCGCGGCAAAAGAGCTGCCCGGCCTCCTCATTATCGGGGTTGATTCCGACCAGTCAGAGCTTGCACCAAAGACGGTGATTGCGTCGGTTGTAAAAAGGGTCGATCACGTTGTCTATGATGAGATTCAGGCTGCCTTCTCGGGAAGACCGATGGGGGGGGAAGATGTAATCGGTCTCCTGGACGGCGGCTCGGCACTCATCTTAAACCCCCGATTCCCCGAGATCGGCAATCTGATTGAAGAGCGGTACTCCGAAGCAGCAGAGAGGGAGGCAGAATACCTGCTCCAAAACGAGAGCGGCTGAAGAGAGGAGAAGAGACGAAGTGGGGAGAAACAGGCATTCCCCGGCTCATTTATCCTTACGTATTCTGGCATCTCTGGTAACAGGAATCGAGGATGGTTGGCCCGACTGCAATAGTAATCAGGATTGCCGCAACCACGACTCCATACTTTTTTGTCTTTTCATCCATTGGAGCAGCTCGCTTCACAATCAGAGCGGCATTCAATTAGTGTTTTATCCTCATATTTGCAGGTTAATAAGCAGTAATGACAGTCCCCACTTAATGCAGAGTTCAGGACATCTGCTGACGAATCCACTCCATCTTCAAATCCACTCGAATACCCTGCCTGGGAACCTGCCTGCCAGGAGATTCCTGCAACAACCAGAAGGATCAGAATGACTGCAGCCCAGGTCCCATACTGCTTCAGATGCTCATCCATGAATAGAATGAAGCAGCGATCAGGTATTTATGCGTTGTCTACAGCGAAACAAAACAAAGAGAGATACAGTATCCGGAGTAAAACTGATGGAGAGAGAACCATCATTAACCCCCGATTCCCGGAGATTGGCAATCTGATTGAAGAGAGCTACTCCGAAGCAGCAGAGAGGGAGGCAGAATACCTGCTCCAAAACGAGAGCGGCTGAAGAGAGG
>NZ_JAUSCG010000165.1 GCF_030651615.1 Methanocalculus sp. | reverse complement strand
TACATAATATTCTTTCAGGGAACAAATCCTTGAACCCCATTGCTTTCAGCTGCTCTTTCATCTTATCCGTCAGGTTCAGGTACCAGAACACCTTCCCCTGTCCTGCACTCGCCACCTCGACATATTCAACACGTTTCAGTGCAGGGATTACACCTGGTTTGATCCTTTATTCACACCACAGATCAGATTCCATCCAAGCGCCTTAGTATCCAAAACAGACTCTTCCGAGGTATTTCCCCGGTCCCAGATCAGTGTTTCTGGCTCATATGAGAGATCCAGCAGCTGTAACAGGAGATCCTTTACCGATGACATGAATTATTATTACCGGGCAAAAAAAAATGAAACCGGCACTTCATACCATTTTGAGACGATGATACAGAGATTGATCTGTTTATAGTTCGCCTTTTTTGAATTGTACCCCTCCTCTCCAAGCTCATCGCCGGAGTGCCTTCACAGCTGATAGCTTCGCCCAGTCAGAGTATGAGAACGGAGATGCGGAAATCAGGATCGACTACACTCCAACATGGCTCAAACATGTCGCCGTATTTTCCCGGATTGCTGAACCTGAGAAAGAATTGCTGCAAGCCCTTGAGCGCAATGACCACAAATCTGTTGAAGTCAGATGGGTGACAACCGGTTCTGCACTCTTCATCGTTGAGAGCCTCGTCTCTTCCCAGACAGTACACAAGAGATATTTAACGGTGTGAGCGGCATCCCAAAAACCACCCATATACTCAAATGATTTTTTTATAAGAATAGTTTTTTCAGGAGAATCCCGATTGCACAGTTAAAATAGTAAAACAGTTTTTCCGATGCGCCGACCGGGACTCGAACCCGGGTTTAGGCGTTGGCAACGCCTAGTGATAACCACTACACTATCGGCGCACTTCAGGCATCTCTGCCCTGTGACCTAATAAGATTAGCATTATCTATATTTATTCATGCCGATCTGGCTCGATGAGGACGATTGAAACCATAAGAATAAACTCCTGCTTCCAGATCATCTGACGAACCTGCACAGAGAATAGCATCGCCTCAGAAAAATCGTCATCTTAATAGTCCAGCATCACAAACAAAGAAGAAATGATCCCCCTGATCATCAACTTCAGCAGAAAAAATGTCATCATCTTCGGCGGGGGATCGGTCTCTGCCAGAAAAGCACGATATTTCCATGAAGAGGCAGAGGTAACGATCATCAGCAGGAGTTTCTCAGATGCCTGTATTGATCTTTCCACCAGAAAAATCAGGGCCGACACCCTGAAGTTGAGTGATCGGGAGATAAAAACCCTCATATCCGGGGCATTTCTCGTGATCGCTGCAACATCTGACAAAAACCAGAACGACCGTATCGGAAGACTGGCAGAAGAGAGCGCTATCCTCTTTAATAATGCAGATGGTGAAGCCGGAGATGTGATCATACCTTCAGTCGTCAGAGGCAGAAACCTTCTCATTGGTTTTTCAACAGGTGGTGGGAGTCCGGCCGTCAGCAGATATCTCAGAGAACAGTTTGAGACGACAGTGCCTGAGATCGATGCGATGGTCGATCTCCAGCGAATCCTCAGGGAAGCTCTGAAGAGTACCGCACTCCCCCAGGAAGAACGCGCCAGAAGACTCAGGGAGGCCATTGAAGATCCGGAGATCCGTGAGGGGCTTATGAACAACAGGGAAGGAACAATACAATTGGCATTATCGAGGTTCTGTCATGAGTGATCGTCTCCTCACCACAATAGCAATCGCAGGCCTCGATCACCACACTGCAAGTCTCAGGGATCTCGAGGGATTCAGGTTCCCTGACGAAGAAGAGTTCATACGGATGGCACGGACACGGTACAAAGGCGTCCTCCTCCTCCAGACATGCAACCGTGTAGAAGTCCTTGTGCAGGGAGATCCCGATGACCTTGCACGATTCATGCAGAGCCTTGGAAGAAATACCTTCACCATCCATCATGGCCTTGGCGCGCTCCGCCACCTCCTCAGCCTTGCAGCCGGAATAGACTCGATGATAGTCGGAGAAGATCAGATCCTCGGACAGTTGAGGAAAGCACTCCTCTCTTCAACCGGCTGTGGTGGAAATAGCCAGACAATAGACATCTGCATCAATACCGCCATTCATTTCGGGGTCATGGTCAGGCAGAAGACGATGATCAACCGGGGGTCCGTCTCGATCGGGTCTGCAGCCGTCAAACTTGCAGAAGATCTCCTCGGAACCCTGAAGAAACGGCATATCCTTATTGTCGGAACCGGGGAGATGGGACGGCTCGTCACCAAAGCACTTCGGGAGAAAGACCTCACCGCCATCTATGTCACGAACCGGACATATGAGAGGGCAGTCGAACTCGCAGATGAGATCGGCGGAAAAGCCGTCACCTTCAAAGACCTCTATCCATTCATCATGCTCTCCGATGTCGTCATCTCCTGCACAGCAGCACCCCACCCTGTTATCCACCAAAAAGAGCTCACCCAGACGATGCAGGGGCGGATGTGGCCACTTGATACCAAGCCAAAACCACTCATCATCATCGACATCGCCCAGCCAAGAGATACGGATGATACCATCAGGGAGATTCCGGGCGTCCATCTCTTCACAATCGACGATCTCAGATCAATATCAGAAGAAAACCTGCTTGCACGGCAGAACGAGGCTGAGAATATCCGTGAACTCATTGAGATGGAACTCGATACCTTCATCCAGCGGATCAACCGTGTTGCAGCAAACGACACCATCGCAGTACTCCATACATGGGCAGAATCGATCAGGATTCGTGAACGGGACAAAGCAATTAACCGACTCGGAACAGGAGATCCAAAGACGATACAGATTATCGACGATCTCACACGTGTCCTTACAAATAAGATCCTTGCAGATGCGACGATGGCAGTCAGAGTGAGTGCTGAACGGTGCGACCTTGAGACCGCTGGTATGATCGTTTCAGCAATTACCAAAGGAGAGAAGATATGTTTCCAGAAACACGATTAAGAAGACTGAGACAGAGGAGGATTCAACCTCTTCTCAGGGAGACGGAGCTCTTATGTACGGATCTCATCGCACCACTCTTTGTCGATGAGACGATCTTAAAACCAGTTCCGATCACCTCAATGCCAGGTCAGTCAAAAATACCATTGGGAGAGATAGCAAGGGTTGTAAAGCGTCTCTATGATGCAGGCATCAGGGCAGTGATCCTCTTTGGCATTCCAAAAGTGAAAGATTCCACCGCCTCATCAGCATTTGACAGCGACGGAATAATCCAGAAAGCTGTACAGTCGATCAGATCAACTGTCCCGGATATGGTCGTTATCACCGACGTCTGTGCATGCGAATATACCGATCACGGCCATTGCGGGATCATCACTACTGATGGTGAGTACCCTGACCTGGACAACGACCGATCACTCGAACTGATCGCCAGAATAGCAGTCAGCCATGCACGATCGGGTACCGATATCATTGCACCCTCCTGTATGCTTGATGGTCAGGTACAGGCGATCCGGCAGGCACTTGATGCAGAAGGATTCTCAAATATGCCAATCCTCTCATACTCGACCAAGTTTGCAAGTGCCCTCTATGGCCCCTTCAGAGAGGCCGCCGACTCAGGTTACTCTTTTGGTGACCGGACAACATACCAGATGAACCCGGAAAATGCAAGAGAGGCATTCAGGGAATCTGAGCAGGACTTCAGTGAAGGTGCTGATATCCTGATGGTAAAACCAGCAGGGTTCTATCTGGATATTCTAAAAGAGATCCGTACC
>NZ_JAUSCG010000161.1 GCF_030651615.1 Methanocalculus sp. | reverse complement strand
AGTACTGCTCTTCTGCTGCTGCTCATCTGCTCGGTGCTGATCGCCCCTGCATCTGCTCTGCCGGATATGAACCATGACGAACTTGGAGAAGCGATTCTCCCGTACATGCGTTCGACGTACCTGGGCGATGATCTCATCCATTATGCCGCATCTGAACTCCAGGTGGCTGCATGCAGGGTGCTCGGCTTCCCTGAACCCCCTGAGAATACGAATGTACTGAAGATTGCCACATCGAATGTTATACTGGATACGAAATTCTATAGTGATTACTACATCGGCATCTTTGCAAAGGTGTCAAATATGCCCTTAATGAAGATGGAGAGTAGTGGTCTGATCAGCGGGCTCACAGCTGAACGATATGAGGTATCCGGGGATAATACCGAGTGGACATTCTATCTTCGGGATAATCTCTTCTGGAGCGATGGAAGACGGGTAAAACCGGAGGATGTCGTCTTCACCTTTGAGTATCTCGGGGAACATGAGCCGAATGCAGGCTGGATCAAAGAGACCCTTCTCAGTACCCGGATATCAGAAGAGGATAATTCGGTTACGTTCGTCTGGAACAAGCCATACACCACAATCAATCTGGAGTTCAATACCTACAACCTGATACCAAAGCACATCTGGGAGGAGATCGACTCCCCAACCACCTATGATTCACCCGGCCCCTTCGTCGCACATGGACCCTATTATATCGAGGATGTCGATCTGAATGCGGCAATATTGACGTTTAAGAAGAACCCACACTGGAAAGGACAACAGCCCTACTTCGGAACCGTTGAGATCCACTGGTATGCAAATGATAATGCAGCCGCTCTTGCTCTTGAGTCCGGTGTGGTTGATTCGTACTACAAGTATGCAAATTCATATCCGTATGCAAATGTCCAGCGGCTGGTGAACACCGGGAACTTCAATATCCTCCAGAGGCAGAGTATCGGACTGACGTTCCTTGCACCGAATCTCAAGCGGGCTCCGATGGATGATCTCCAGTTCAGAGAGGCCCTTGCCAAAGCGATCAACTATCAGGAACTGATCACAACAGAGACCCTCGGGTATGGGACAGTGCCAAACCGTGGATTCGTTCCACCAGGTATGGATCATTACAAGGCAACACCACAGCTCACCTACAACCCAGCAAATGCACGACAGATCCTTGCAGATGCAGGATATAAAGATATCAATGGGGATGGTTTTGTTGAAGGGAAGAATGGTGAGACAATTAACCTTGAACTTGTGGTCAGAGGCGGATATGAACGGATCGGCCCGCTACTTAAAGAGTACCTCGAAGCTGTGGGTATCAAAGTGACGGTCACCCAGGTTGATACTGCGACATGGGTCAGCCGGAAGGACAATTACAATTATGATCTGACTGCAACAGCAGCCACCCCCTGGGGGATGCTGATGCATGCAGGCTGGGGTACCGGATACTTCGATTCGAGGCGAACCGGACAGGGTGTCCTGCATAACCTTGATGATCCAACTTATCTCCAGCTCTGTGACGACATCCTCAGTACAACCGATCGGAACCAGATGAAGATCTATGCTGAGGAAGTGCAGGACTACTTCAACGAGAATCTTCCTGCCATTGCATTGTACTGGAAGCAGGATGTGATTCCTTATAATAAAAAATACACCGGATGGTATTACCAGCCGCTCTTTGGGATCTACACCCATGAGACTTTCCTTAATGTCAGGCCTGTATAAGATGTCCGATCGGATGGTTAGCTGGGAGGAGGTTCTTATCTCCTCCACCTATTACCGCTCTCTTATCGAGAAGAAGATGAGTCATGACGATTTCTGGCGAAGTATTGGGGACATGGATGATGTGATCGGTATCACCGGCTATCCTGGTGCGATCGTATCCTCAATCTCAGGTTATATGCACCCTGCATCGACTATACTTGATATAGGAGCTGGAACAGGTGCTTTTGCGATTCCGCTTGCAGAACGTGGATACTCAGTTATCGCACTCGACCCCTCGGCATACCATCTCGGTATCCTGAAACAGAAAGCTGAAGGGAAAGGGCTGATAAATATCCGCTATCATGAGGATCTTTGGAGCGATCAGTCATCCACACTCATCGGAGAGGTCGACTATGCCCTCTCTGCCTACTCGATGATCGACCCCGATCTCGAGGGCTTTATCCAGCGAATGATCGATACAACCCGACGAGGATTCTTCCTCATCTATCGTGCGGGAGAACCGGATCCGGTGGACCGCTATGTCTTCGGTGATAAACCAAGAGCCGGTTATCGTTATATTACCCGTGCACTTGATCAGCTCGGCTCCTCCTATCGTGTGGATTACTTCAAACGAACTTATTCATTACCCATCCCGATTTATCTGAGACGGTACCAGGAATCTGATAAAAGGAGTGAAGATATTCTGGCGTTCTTACAAGATCACGGGAGACTGAACGGTGATTCCACCGTATCCTGTGAGGTCACCGATGCGATGATCTCTGTACTGAAGGATGCCGATCCGATAGACTCCACAGTGCCGGAGCAGTGATCCGCTATGGGTTATATTGCAAACCGCCTGATTCGATATGCCGTCTGCCTCATCTGTATCATCACACTGAACTTTGCTCTTCCAAGGGCAATGCCGGGTGACCCGGTCTGGAACATCATCGGTGAGGATGTCTATGTGAGTGAAGAGGCATTACAGGAGATCCGAAGGGAGCTTGGACTGGATCGTTCTCTTTTTGAGCAGTTCCAGATCTATATCTCATCGCTCCTCCATTTCGATCTCGGATACTCATACATCCTGAAGAGTTCGGTCTTTGATCTGATCATCTCGCGGATGGGCTGGACTCTCCTCTTCGTTGGTATCGCGATCATCATCGGAGCGATCATCGGATTTCTCGTCGGGGCATATACCGGCTGGCGTTCAGAGACGAGGATGGGGCGGTTGATATCGGTCCTCTCTCTCGTCATCTCCTGTACGCCTGCGTACTTCCTTGGCCTCCTCTTCCTCCTTGTATTCTCCTTCCGCCTCGGCTTATTCCCATTCAAAGGCCTCTATACGGAGCCGACCCTTGCAAGTATCGCCCACCATCTCTTCTTGCCGATCCTTGTTATGTCCCTCTTTGCTGCATCCAGAAATATTCTGATCATGAGGGGGAGTACGATCCTTGAGAAGGCAAGCCTCTATGCACTATATGCACGTGCGAAAGGGTGTACTGATCGGGGCGTCCTCTATGTTCATGTGCTGAAGAACGCCTCGCTCCCCCTCATCGCTCAGGTGGCACTCGACTTCGGTTTCGTCTTTTCCGGAGCCCTTGTCGTTGAGATCGTATTCACCTTGAACGGGATGGGGACTCTCATCTATAACGCCGTCCTTGGACGTGATTACCCCATCCTCCAGGGCTCACTCCTCCTCATTGCAATTACGGTGATCATTGCAAATCTTGCTGCGGATCTCATCTCTGCTGTAATCGATCCCCGTATCAGGGAGGTGGGAAGATGATACAGGTAAACCGGTATGCACTCTTCCTCATGATCGTCTTCATCATTCTTGCAGCAGTGCCCGGCCTTCTTGCACCATATGGGTTAAAGGAGCGGTCACTCCCCTATCAGGACCCTTCATTAGAACATCTCCTTGGCACAAACGATATCGGACAGGATATCTTAAGCGAACTGATCTATAGTACACGGATCTCACTTCTGGTTGGTTTTGCAGCAGGAACGCTTGCAACAGTGATCGGTCTGATTGTCGGCCTTGTTGCAGGATACTACAAAGGTGGCGTCAGTGAGGTGCTGATGGGTATGACCGATGTGGTATTGACGATACCAAAACTCCCGCTGATCATCATCGTTGCGGCATTTCTCAGACCGAGCATCTGGATACTCATCCTCATACTTGGCCTCCTCGGCTGGGAGTCGATCGCACGAGTTGTCCGTTCAAAAGTGCTTCAGATCAGGGAGTCGGGGTTTGTGATGGGAGCTCAATGCATGGGATTTTCCCATCCATGGATCATGGCAAGCGAGATCGTCCCAAATATCATGCATGTGGTTGCACCGAAGTATATGCTGGCAACAGCAGCAGCGATGCTCTCCGAAGCATCTCTTTCGTTCCTTGGGCTTGGGGATCCGAATAATGTCAGCTGGGGGATGATGATATCGTTTGCATTCTCACGGGGCGGTTTTATCCGTGATATGTGGTGGTGGTTCCTTCCGCCAGGGATCTGTATCACCCTCTGTATTCTTGCGATCGCTGCAATTGCATTCTCTCTCGGTGAGGATTCAAGGGAGGTGTGGCAGGATTGAAGGCGATCATTGAGATCCATAATCTTTCCGTGACCTTCCATGGAGATCAGATCGTCTCGGCGGTCTCCGGGGTCTCACTCACCATCCATACGGGTGAGGTTATTGCATTAGTCGGCGAGAGTGGATGTGGTAAATCGGTGGTTGCCCATGCAATCGTCCGTCTCCTCCCAAAAGAGGCAAAGGTCACCGGGAAGATCATCTTTTTGGATCAGGATATGCTCACCCTTGATGAAAGGGCGATGGTTGAGATCCGGGGTGCAAAGATAGGTGTCATATTCCAGAATCCTTCAATGGCATTAAACCCGCTCCATATGGTGGGAAGGCAGGTCGCAGAACCCCTCAGGCTTCATCGTGGTCTCTCAAAAGATGAAGGGCTTCTCGGTGCATC
>NZ_JAUSCG010000154.1 GCF_030651615.1 Methanocalculus sp. | reverse complement strand
TTGCCATCCTGATGATGAAAGAATCGTTCATGACCCTCGATCATTCCATAGAATAACTGAAGACCAGAGACAGCACCACATGCAGGGATCCCTGCAGATCGGAGGAGAATGATAATCCCCCGGATCTTATGCCATCCGTCTGAAGATATCGATATTGATACTCCCAACCCCGGACTGTCTGGTGAAGTAATACTCTATCATTCTTCCCTGTACTTCATAGTACGTAACCCAGTAACTGAGTTTCTGAGTCGTCTTCTCATATCCGCGTAGTTCTTCATAGCTCTCAGCATCATGCGTTATAATGAGATCATAGTCACCTGAGAGGAGCACCCCTTCATTTGACTTCCCACCAAAGAAGGTGAACTTCAACCATCGGTCTCCACGATAGTACCAGGGGAGTGGCCAGTATGTGCTCGATGCAATAGCAACACGATCAGACTCATCTATGTGGATCATAAGATCTCGAAGATCTTCTGAGTTCTGTACCTGTACAATTGGCTCAGAGATATCAGCAGGAGTAAAAGCTATATGCAGTGTCATAGCGATGAGGAAGACCAGACCAATAGCAATGATCACCGTCTTCACGCGATCGATCTTGTATGTTGCAACAAAGATCATCGGGAGCAGCTGGTGGAGGATGAGCCAGGGAACTTTCTCACCGATATATGCATAGACTGCAAGAGAGGTGATCATCCACCAGATCGAGAAGCGGATGAATTCCAGTTTTGGATCATAGGTAACACACTTCTCAGGGCGGCGAAATGCAGAAAAGAACCAATCTCTCAGAGGAAGAGAAAGAGTCGGTTCTTCAGCAGCCTTACCTCTCCTTGAATGCCATGACCTGAGAGATGAAACAATTGTACCGCCGATGATGAACTGAATCAACCCCATTCCTGCAAGGAGAAGGATCGGGACCTCATAGAGGACGAAGAATATCAGATAAAAGAACCATGGGCCGCCGAGCCGCTGTACTCCATGCATTGCAGTCCAGTGATTGATAGCCATCTGACCGGCCTTCAGCACGATCTCAGGGTGAACCCCAAATGATGAATAGAAGAGAGCAATAATACCCCCGGCAAGAGCTGTTGCGAGGATGAGATCACGCTTCCAGGCAGGTGGAAAGACCAGACGCCTGCTCCAGAGGGCGAAAACAAGATATGAACCAAAGATAAGAAGGACAATCGGCATATTCTCCTTACTCGACATCCCAAGAGCCGCAGCGGACCCTGCAACCAATGCATACCTCAGCTTCCCTGACTTACAATACGCAAGGGCTGCTACAACAATGAGGAGCGAGAAGAACGCGATGAAGATATCATTTCGAAGGAACCTTGAGAAGTAAACCATATTTGGGGAGAGAGCAAGAAAAAGGGCTGCAACAATCATCTGCCTCCCGTCAAGGTATCCCATGCGGTACAGCGGGTATACAAGCGCTACAAGAGCGGTGCCAAGAAATGCAGGAAGGAGTCGCCCAACAAGATCGGAATCTCCAAAGAGGGAGAACAACCCCGCAGTAACATAGAAGAGAAAAGGTCCGTGGAACATCGGGTCATAGATGTAGGTTCCCTTTGTCAGAAGTTGATAGGCAAACCATGCATGCGCTGCTTCGTCATGGTGATAGAGCTTCAGGTCCAGAAAGGCAAATCTCAGAATGATTGTTGCCAGAAGTATAAAAGGGAAAAGTGACTCCGGTTTGAGGAGTCGATGAAAAAACTGATTTGTATTAAATGCGGCTTTCATGCCGCTATCTCACGATGATCAGCCCTCAAGGACGATCTCAATACCGATGTCCTTGGGTACCTGAATTCGCATCAACTGGCGGAGCGCACGCTCATCGGCATCAATATCGATGAGACGCTTGTGAACGCGCATCTGCCAGCGATCCCAGGTCGCCGTACCTTCACCATCTGGGCTTTTTCGGATTGGGACGACGAGGCGCTTCGTTGGAAGCGATATCGGACCTGCAAGATTAACACCGGTTCGTTCGGCAATCTCACGGATCCGGGAGCAGACTGTTTCGAGTTTTTCGTAGTCAGTCCCGGTAAGGCGTATTCTGGCTTTCTGCATAGAGGGTCACCGTAAAAGATGAGATAATTATCTCATCTGTTTCGCTTTAATGTCAAGGACAATACCTGCAGCGATGGTGGATCCCATATCACGGACCGCGAAGCGGCCGAGCTGCGGAAGCTCTTTTGCCTTCTCAATGACGAGTGGGCGGGTGGGTACGATCTTTACAATTGCAGCGTCGCCAGCCTTCAGGAAGGCAGGGTTCTCTTCTTTAACCTGGCCACTCCGTGGGTCAAGCTTCTTCTGAAGCTCAGTGAATGTGCATGCAACCTGTGCAGTGTGGCAGTGGAAGACCGGGGTGTATCCGACTGAGAGGACGCTTGGGTGCTGAAGCACAACGACCTGAGCAGTGAACTCCTCTGCTACAGTTGGAGGTACATCGACCGGGCCACAGACGTCGCCACGGCGGATATCGTTCTTTGCGATACCACGAACGTTGAATCCAACGTTGTCACCTGGGAGAGCCTGGTTGTGCTCTTCATGATGCATCTCGATGGACTTAATCTCCCCTTCCTTGTTGGCAGGCATGAATGAGACCTTCATCCCCTTCTTCAGGATACCGGTTTCAATACGGCCGACCGGGACAGTGCCGATACCGGAGATGGTATAGACGTCCTGGATCGGAAGGCGGAGAGGCTTGTCTGTTGGCTTCTCTGGCTCTTTGAGGGTGTCGAGAGCTTCAAGGAGAGTTAGTCCGGTGTACCATGGGGTCTCCGGGGACTTCTTGGATACGTTCACACCGGTGAAGGAGCTCATCGGGATGAATATCGTTTCATCTGGCTTGAATCCGACCATCTTGATAAGATCGGAAAGCTGCTTCTTGACTTCATCGAAACGCTTCTGATCGTACTTAACAACATCCATCTTGTTGACGGCGATGATAAGCTGGTTGATGCCGAGTGTCCGTGCAAGGAAGACGTGCTCCTTGGTCTGCTCCATCGGGCCATCAGGGGCTGCTACAACGAGAACTGCAGCATCTGCCTGTGATGCACCGGTGATCATGTTCTTAACGAAGTCACGGTGACCTGGGCAGTCGACGACGGTGAAGTAGAACTTCGCAGTGTCGAAACGCTTGTGAGCGATATCGATGGTGATACCACGTTCACGTTCCTCTTTAAGACTGTCCATAACCCATGCAAACTCAAAGGAACCCTTACCCTTGGATTCGGCTTCCTTCTTGTATCCGTCAATGACGTGCTGTGCAACACTGCCGGTCTCAAAGAGAAGGCGACCGACAGTCGTTGACTTTCCGTGGTCAATATGGCCGATAACGGCTAAATTCATGTGTGGCTTTTCTGCTGCCATTCTCAATCCTCCACTCATTAAGGGACAATCATGCGTACATCCTGTCCAATGCGAGTATACTAGATTGGAATGAGAACTATATAAAATATTTCACTTTTCGCCTGAAATGCCCAAAAGAAACGATACAATGATGAACTATCCACACCCACCCACTCGGCATGAAGACGTTGCCATTCATTCGAGGGCCAAATGACCGTATCACCGTCCAGTGCGCGACAGGAGAGGTGCCTGTTCATACACGTTGTGCGTATTGCAGACACTGTCATGGGATTCGGGTGCAGAAGAGACTCACCCCTTCACCCATCACTCAGGCATACCAGAAGATTCAACGGGGTCAGGCATCAGATCAGGAACTCCTTAACGCGGGTTTGATGTTTAACACACTTGTAGCTGATGCCCGCGCAGAGGCGATCGAGTGTGGAGACGAGAAGGGAGAAGGGTATTGCCGAATAACCTCCCTCTAACTTTTTCACCCAAGAGCAAGCAGAATTGTGAGAAGTGTAACTGCACGGACGATCTCATTTGCCGCTCCGACTAGATCGCCATTGATCCCTCCAAAAAGCCGTGTACCACCAAACAGAAGGATGAGCGTGGTAAGAGATGCAGCAAAGAGTGCAGAAACAATGACAATCCACGGAATCGGAAGCAGAAATAATGGGAGCGTGAGGAACCATGCAGGAAGAACAAACCAGGGCTTTGCCCGCCAGTACAGGTAACTGTGAATCCCCTCACGAAATGGACGGCCAAGGGCAGTGAGTGATGCCATAGACACTTTAGCAGCGACTTCTGCAATCAGAACTGCCAGGGGTAGTACCGTCAGCGAAGATAATGCTCCATATGAGATGAGGGTGATCACAAGCCCCATAGCAACACCACCAGCCCCCACCTGCCTGTCAGTCAGTGCCCTGATCCTTACTTCCCGACTACCATGCGCCATCAGGCCGTCCCCGAGATCGAGGAGACCATCGAAATGGTTGCACCCGGAGATGAGAAGGATAAAACCGATCGAAACAGCAGCGGCTGTAAGTGGGTGAGGGATTAAGATAAGGGGGAGAGCCCCAAAACCCCCAATCAGGTACCCGGCAAGAGGGTAGAGGTATGAACGCTTCGCAAACGCCTCGAAATCTGCCGGTTTTCCGATCGGTAGGATCGTCGTAAACTGTAAAAGTGCCCGGATCGCCTCAAGTATGCTCATTGACTGTCACTATAAAGTTTAGAGGTGCATCCGGCGATCAGACCCGCAACCGCATCATCCATAAAAGGTCCAAGTGCTGAAAGAATTCCGGGCTTCTTCTGGTCATATCGGGTAAACTCAAACCGGGCATATGTCCCCGCAATGACTTCTGCGATCGCCATCCCGATAATCTCATCTGCAAGGAGGAAAACCGGATCATCTGCAATCTCAGAGTTCTTTCTTTTAGTATAAAGCTCCTCTTCAAGCAGAATCGCAGAGAGGAGAAGGGCAGATACATTTGGGTCGGTCAGAGCCCTCCTGATATTCTTCTCAAGTGCCATACGTCCGGCTTCCTGCGAGAGACCATGAGATACATACAGCTCCATGCCTGCATCCAGTATCGCATCCATCTCTACACCAACTCCATGCAGGCGCTCCTCAATCTCGAACATAATGATCTTTATCTTTGAAGCATGCCATACATTAACCTATATGGCATTTCTATCAGACTCGAAGATATCTTCTCCAAAAAGGCCGATATTCACTTCGATCCTTGCTAACACCGCACTTTCAAAAGTACCCGGTATCTCAGGTGCCGGATCGTCACCAGATAAGACGATCTATACCCCGACACTTGATGCAGAGCTTATAGTCAATGGTGAGATCACCAGTATGCCGATCCGTCCAAACACCCCGACCGGGTGCCCGACACCGGCGACGATCACACGTGCAATGATGCAACTCTGTGGCCTCACCCCTCTCTTCATTAATGCAGGTCTTGAATATACACCAACGATACCAACCTTCGATCTCTACGGTCAGGCTGGAGGAGATCCAAGAAAGGGTGATGCAGTTCCTGATGCAAAATCCCTTTTTCAGAGAGGTAAACAGCTTGGAACCCTCCTGTCAACACTTTCTGATATGCTTGTCATCGGAGAGTGCATCCCTGGCGGTACAACAACCGCACTCTGTGTCCTACGGGGTCTTGGGTATTCAGCTCGTGTATCAAGCAGTTTCGCTGACAACCCTCACCCAAGGAAAGATGAGATAGCGGATGCAGTTATTCACCAGTTAAAAGAGCGTGGCATCACCGATACACTTGGAGTAGTAACAGCTGCCGGAGATCCGATGATCCCTGCTGCTGCCGGTATGGCCAATGGTTTTTCCGGCGAGGTGATACTTGGAGGAGGAACACAGATGCTTGCAGTTGCCGCAGTTATAAAAGGTCTGGGGATGCGTCTCCCAAAGATCGCGACGACAATTTATGTCCATGATGATGCTTCAGCTAATTTCAGAGAGACCGCAGAGGCGATCGGCATATCCCCTGTCTATGTTGATCCTGAGTTTGGAGCACTCGGACATTATGGGCTTGCCAGGTATTGCATAGGGGAGGTCAAAGAAGGGATGGGGGCAGGGGGCGCGATGTATCTTGCAGCTGCGATGGGGCATTCTCCATCTGAGATCAGAGAAGCTATCCTGCAGACCATATCATCCTACTCCTGAAGAGATAAGAGGGACTATAACCAACTACTAGGAGAGTATGCAACCCATCTTCGTGGTCAATAATTTTGGGCAGTTCAACCATCTCATCCATCGGATGCTTCGGGACCTTGAGATAGAAGTGAAGATGATTCCAAATACCACGAACCCATCTGAGGTGGCTTCAGGGTGTCGCGGGATCATTCTTGGGGGTGGACCGAGCATCGATCGGATCGGGAGATGCCCTGATTATCTTGAATTAGGTATCCCGGTGCTCGGGATATGCCTTGGTCACCAATTGATTGCACAGTCACTCGGTGGCGTTATCGGACCTGGCAGAAGTGGAGGATACGGGGGTGTCGATATAGTGGTGCAAAACCATGGAGAGATCCTCTCCGGCTATCCTGAGAGGATGCATGTATGGGCATCACATGCCGATGAGGTAAAACAAGCGCCAGAGGGTTTTGAGATCCTCGCCACATCTTCAATCTGCGAAGTAGAGGCGATGGGATCAATGAACAAGCGGATTTATGGTCTTCAGTGGCATCCGGAAGTAAGCCATTCAGAGAACGGAAGCCAGGTCTACAAGAATTTTAACCGCATATGTATGGAGTGAAAAGCCTCAGTGAGGCCCTTCAACAGATTGGTTTCGTCTGCCTTGGGTGCGGTGCCTGCTGCCGGGGCGACGAAGAAACCAGCCGCGTTATCATCTCCCCTCAGGAGATAGACATAATCGGGTCTGCAACCGGAATGGACCATGACACGATTGTTATACCCTATCCGGAGCTGATCGATTCTGAGAGCGGTGGGAGATACACCTTTGAATGGTGTCTCAGAATGGAGAACGGCAGATGTCTCTTCCATTCTGAAGATGGCAGATGTTCACTCTATCCGGCGCGCCCCTGGATATGCCGGACCTACCCGTTTGCTCTTGACGGCGAGTCATTAGTCGTATCGGAATGTCCGGGGATTGGAGGGAAGATGACAAAGGATGAAGCAACAGAGCTTGCATCCGCACTTCTGCTCAGAAGGGATGCGGAAGAAGAAGAGGAGAGGGGAGTGAAGAAGGTCTTCTCCTCCTCACCTGTACCAGAAGGAAAGACTGTGGTCTTTGACAGCAGAGGCATGTGGAGCATTCATGGGTGAACTGAAGATTATTGGGACGGCTCATGTCTCACAGAAGAGTATCGACGAGGTCATTGCTGGAATTAATGAATTTCAGCCGGATATTATTGCAGTTGAACTTGATCCCCCGCGTTATGCCGCACTGAAACAACAGGATAGCCAGACCGAGGGGCCGGGAGTCTCTGAGATCCTTGCATCCGGAAACATGACGCAGCTTCTCGTCCAGTGGCTGCTCGCCTATGTTCAGCGAAAGATCGGGATGAACGTCGGAATCGAACCGGGAGCAGAGATGAAGGAGGCGATCCGGCTGGCTGAAGAGAAGGGGATACGTGTTGCATTGATCGACCGCGATATCAGAATCACCCTCTCACGGTTCTGGAGTGGGATGACATTTCGTGAAAAATTCAGGATGATCTACGCACTTACGGTCTCGATTACAGGAGTTTCAGGAGATGAAATTGATATCGATGCTCTCACCGAACAGGACGTGGTCACCCTGGCACTCGAAGAATTCCGAAAGTTCTCGCCAAATGGAGCAAAAGCCCTGATAGACGAGCGGGATGCCTATCTTGCCCATAGCATTATCCCACTCATGCGAGGCGATCAGCGTATCCTTGCAGTCGTAGGAGCGGGGCATGTAAGAGGAATTACCCAGTACCTCTCGGATCCTCAGTCGCTCCCTCCAATGAAGGATCTCACCGCACAGATCAAAGGCCGCCCCTGGGCAAAGATTATCGGAGTAGGGGTTCTTCTCCTCTTTCTCTCCCTTATCATCGCTATTATCTTTTCAGGAGTGGGATATGACGTTCTCATCACCGCGTTACTATGGTGGATCATCATCAACGGAACACTTGCAGCACTCGGCACACTCCTTGCACGGGGACACCCGATCTCCGCTCTGGTTGCTTTCTGTGCAGCATGGCTCACATCCTTAAATCCTCTGATCGCTGCCGGATGGTTTGCCGCAATTGCCGAGGTGAAGATCAGAAAACCCGCAATCTCTGACATAAAAGCGATCAGTAAAGCAGAGAGCATCAGAGAGATGAGCAAAATTCCACTCTTCCGTGTTGTACTCGTTGCAGCATTTGCAAACATCGGAAGTACGCTTGGAACGTTCCTGTACTTCATCTTCATCTTCCCACTCCTTGGAATCGACCCGACAGTACTGATCAGCGAGGGATTTACAAATATCTGGAATATGGTGACGAATCTCTTCTGAAATAATGGAGTTGGGGAAACACTGATGATAGTTTATAGAGAAGGATGATCATGGCGAAACGAGACAGAACCATGATCAGGATGCGAACAGGATTCATCTGCATCCTCTTCATCCTCCTTATCACCCCGGTATATGCCGCGATACATGAGATCCCTGCCGGGGGAACGGTCTTCATCGGTGAAGAGAGGCTTGACATCACCGCATGTGGAGTTGTCAGCGGAGACACCCTCGGCTGGTTTGAAGGAGGGAGATCGCCTGCCACCGATAATCCGGTGATAACCACTACTGTAAGTGATGCAGCATCATTCTACATCTCACCCCAGACATTTACAGGAAGGACCGGCACATGGTATATCATCGGCTCCGGAACCCCTGCGTTCATGGTCGCAGAACCCACTCTTGGAGTCAGGATCTATGATGTCGCATATGGCGGGAGGGATAGAACCGGCCTCTGGGTTCCGATGGACTACGAACTGCAGTTTCGAATCGAAACTAATCTCAACGTGATGTCACAGAGGCCGGGGGTGGCCGGAGCACCGATTGAGATCCGCGTTACCAGGCAGGATGGAGTGGAGTACTCATCATTAACAAATCGTGCAGGTGCATCAACACCCCTCCTCTTTGCAGTTGATCGTAACCCCTATATGACCGGGCCGGTCTGGCACCCGGATGCCGGGTATTCACGTGGAGTCTACGACTTCTACGCCTTCTGCAATGCAAACGGTATGAAAGACAATTATGAGATCGTTGGAAAGACGATCACAGAACGGAGTGAGACGATATCCCTCTCACGAGAGACCACACCAACACCCACCCAAACAATACCAGAGGTAACACCGACCACTTCACCGACACCGGAACCCACCATTTTACCGGTGACAACAATCCAGACCGGGATTCCGGCAACTCAACCAATCGAAACACCAGACAGAACTGCACCTCCGACAACCCAGGCAACACCATCGGTTGCAATCACCGCTGTTGCTGCTTGTGCATTGGGAATACTCCTCCGGATGCGTAAAGAATAACCATGAGAAGAGTACTCTGATCTACTATGATTCAGAATAAGAACATTGCAAACTTCGGCGTTACCATCATTCAGGCGCGCCATAGCATCAGGCATTTCAATGACAGCCCTATTCCTGATGACATCATCCGGAAAGTCCTCGAATGTGCAAAATCTGCTCCGTCAGCAAGGAATGTACAACCCTGGCTCTTTGGCACCATCACCGATAAAGCACTCAGAGATGAGATCGCAGAACTCGCGACACATGGAAAGTTCATTGCCGAAGCACCTGTCTGTTTTGCTGTCTTTGGTGAGCGGGACCAGCAGTATGTCCTTGAAGATTGTTGTGCTGCAACTGAGAACCTGATCATCGCCCTGACCGGATATGGAATCGGGTCATGCTGGGTTGCCGGAGAGGGAAAAGAGTATGCAGAGCCGATTCGAAAACTCCTCGGCGTTCCTGAACAGTATAAGCTCATCTCCCTTGTTGCAGCGGGTGAAGCGAAGACGGAAGGATTTACTCTTGCAAAGAAGAAGAACCTCATTGATATCAGCTTTAAAAACAGGTACGGATCTGAGTGATCAGATAGACGAACCTCTTTTTTTACACCATTTTAAGCCTGATGAACGTCAGAGAGATCTGTATGGAACCTCCCATTCTTCAGGTTGCTCTTGATATCCTTGATCTTAGCCGCGCCTATGCAATAGCAGAGGAGACCGTCTCCGGTGGAGCCGACTGGATCGAGATCGGAACACCACTTATCAAAAGTGAAGGGATGAACGCGGTCAGGGAGATCCGAAGTCAACACCCGAAGAGAACGATTGTCGCTGATATGAAGATCAGTGATACGGGTGCACTTGAAGTCGGGATGGCTGCAAAAGCCGGTGCAGATATTATCTGCATACTCGCCGATGCCGATGACGCCGTTATCAGAGAGGCAGTCAGGGCAGCAGATCTCTACGGTGTCCGGTTGATGGGAGATATGATGACCGTTAAAGATCCGGTCACCCGCGCCCGTGAACTTGAGGATATGGGTGTACATATCATCAACGCTCATGTCGGTATCGACCAGCAGATGATCGGAAAAGACTCGCTTGAACTCCTCGAACATCTGAGCGGCGCGGTTACAATCCCCATAGCTGCTGCAGGCGGTCTGAATGCGGAACGGGCAGCAGATGCAGTAGCACATGGTGCATCGATCGTCATCATCGGCGGTGCGATCATACGATCAGGCGACGTCACCGGTTCAACGAGGGAGATCCGATCTGCAATTGATGCACCTGTGAAAAGGGCGATTGAGCGGATTGATCAAAACGAGGAGATCAGGCGGATGCTAACCCTTGTGTCTTCATCAAATGTATCAGATGCGATGCACAGGAAAGGCGCGATGGCCGGACTTACCAGATATGCAGGCAGGGAAAAGATGGTGGGGCGTGCGGTCACTGTCCAGACCTTTGCCGGAGACTGGGCAAAACCTGTTGAGGCGATCGACTGCGCATCCGCAGGAGATGTGATCGTGATCAACAATAGCCGGGACACCACCGTTGCCCCATGGGGAGAACTCGCAACACACTCCTGCCAGAACAAAGGCATTGCCGGGGTTGTCATTGATGGAGCAGTCCGGGATCTCGATGATATCAGCACTCTGACTATCACCCTCTATGCAACAGCAGTAGTTCCCAATGCCGGAGAGCCAAAAGGTTTTGGAGAGATCAATACAGAGATCCGGTGTTGCGGCCAGACGGTCCGGCCGGGTGACTGGATCATCGGAGATGCAAGCGGTGTCGTCGTCATTCCAAAAGAGCGTGCATACGAGATCTCCCGCCGGGCGGTTGAGGTATATAAAACTGAAGAGCGGCTCCGTGAAGAGATCCGGAGGGGATCGACCCTCTCGGTTGTGATGGATCTGCTCAGGTGGGAGAAGCATTAGGTAGAGCAGGCATAGGCAACCGTACCAATTATTTTACTTTTTCAGCCCATACTATTCTGTACCCGGAGAACAGAAGTGCTCTTAGAGACCAAAGAGGATCCGTTATCCGGAACCAACATGATAAATCAATGACAGATGATAACAGGACAGGGACACAGAACATATGTTGAGCGAAGCACGTGAGACATTCAAAGAGGTGATGCAAGCGGTTGCACCGATTGCATTGATCGTTCTGCTGGTACTGGCTCTGCTGATTCGATCATCCCCTGAAGAGCTTGCCGACTATATTCTCGGTGTTCTGATGCTCACTGCAGGCATCGCACTCTTCCTTATCGGAGTGAAAAGCGGTCTTTTGCCCATGGGAGAAGCAATCGGGTCAGATCTCCCAAAACATGGATCGATATACCTTGTCATCCTCACCGCCTTCTTCTTTGGATTCCTGGCAACAGTAGCTGAACCGGATGTGCGGGTACTGACAAATATGGTCGAACTTGTCTCAAACGGAGGTATTCCAAGAGATCCGATGATCATCTCGATCGCAGTCGGAGTCGGACTCTTTGTTGCTCTCGCAATGTTTCGGATCGTTCTTGGAGTCCCGATAACATGGTTATTCACTGGAGGCTACGCAATAGTGATCCTCCTGTCATTTTTTACCTCTCAGGATTACCTTCAGATCGCTTATGACGCAGGCGGGGTGACAACAGGACCATTAACTGTTCCTTTTATCCTGGCACTTGGAATTGGTCTTAGTTCTGTCCTGGCCGGGCGATCGGCACTGACTGATGGATTTGGATTGATCGGACTTGCATCAATTGGGCCGATCATCGGGATCATGCTGATGGGAATTTTTGTATGATAGCAGAATTTGCTATATTCAGTGGGATTGGGAGCGTCATCCAGGATGCATTCATTGCACTGATACCACTCTCCATCTTCTTTATCCTCTTTCAGATACTGTATCTGAAACTCCCAACGGGTCATGTAATCAACCTCTTCAAAGGGATCCTCTTCACGCTCATAGGGATGGTGCTCTTTCTGCAGGGGGTGCATATCGCCTTTATTCCTGCTGGAAATTCAATCGGAACATTCTTCAGCACCATCGGAAAAGCATGGATGCTCATCCCGTTTGGATTCTTTCTCGGCATGCTGGCAACCTATGCCGAACCAGCAGTCCGAATCCTCTGTTACGAGATAGAGAAGTCATCAAGCGGATTCATCAAGGGAAAGCTCATCCTCTATACACTATCCCTTGGTGTCGGTATCGCCGTTGCCATTGGGATGGCACGAATCGTCTATGGGTTCTCATTCCTCCCGATCATCATCACCGGATATGCAATCGCCATCCTGCTGCTCTGGCTCTCTGACAGGGATTTTGTTGGGATTGCTTTTGATTCCGGTGGAGTGGCAACAGGGCCGATGGCAGTTACCTTCCTGATGGCTCTTGCTGTCGGGGCAGCAGCAGGAATAGAAGGGCGTGATCCGGTCATCGACGGGTTCGGATTGATTGCACTGATCGCCCTTGCCCCAATCCTCTCCATCCTTATCCTCGGGATAATCTTCCGAATCAAAAAGGTGAAGACATCATGATATGTGAAGGCTGTAAACAATTAATTGTAACAATCGTTAAGAAAGGATGGTCACAACAGGTGATCGAAGCATCCCGAAAGGCTGGTGCATCCGGAGGAACTATCATCCCCGGTCGAGGTACCGGAATTCATGAGATGCAGACTCTCCTCGGACTTCGGATCGAACCAGAGAAGGATATCATCCTGACGGTCGTCTCCCCTGATCAGACCGACTCAATCCTTGAAGCGATCGTCGGTGCCGCAGAGCTTGAAAAACCCGGTAATGGAATTTGTTTTGTTATCAACCTGGACAAAGTTGCAGGCCGTGCCCATATGTTCATAAAAGATGAAGAGTGAGGCTTATCCAAGGTCACTCTCTCTCAGGAGGGAGCCTCCGGCCGCACTGATCCGTGCGATTGCTTCACCCGCCTGACTCACCCTGAGGATCAGCACAGCAGCCTCTTTCCCCGAGTATGCATAGGCATACTCAATGTTGATCCCGGCCTCACCAAGGATCTTTGCTGTCTCATAGAGACCGCCAGGCTCATCCTTCATCCTGACCGCGATGACATCGGTGAACTGAACGGCAAATCCGAGCTTCTCAAGCACCGAACGCGCAATATCAGGTTTATCAACGAGTGCTCGAACGACACCGAAGCTGTTTGCCTCAGCAATCGAGAAGGCGAAGATATTCACACTGCTCTTCTCAAGCGCCTCGGCAATCGCCGCAAGCCGCCCGGGTTTATTCTCCGAAAAGACGGAGATCTGTTTGATGATAAACTCTCCCTGCATCAGAAGACCCTCCTGTCGATGACTCTTTTTGCTTTTCCTTCAAATCTGGGGAGTGAGCCGGGTTCTGACAGTTCGACACTGACAGCCACGTTTAAAGCATTCTTCAGAACATGCTCGACTTTCCGTTTGATATTGATGAGATCGTTTATCTTATCAGATAAGGCCTCCGGCACTACCTCGACCCGGACGAGCATCGCATCAAGCGATCCCTTTCTGTCAACCTCAATCATGAAATGGCCCGATAGTTCAGAGATACCGAGGATCGCATGTTCAACTGCTGAGGGGAAGACATTGATTCCACGAATGATCAGCATATCGTCGACACGGCCGGAGATACGCTCAATACGCGGATGCGTTCTTCCACAGGCGCAGGTCTCATCAATAATCCGGGTAAGGTCTCCAATCCGGTACCGGATCATCGGGAGTGCCTCCTTCTGAAGTACCGTCATCACAAGCTCACCCGGCTCTCCTGCCTCCAGCTGTTCACCGGTCTTTGGATCGATTACCTCAGGGTAAGCGATATCACCCCATATATGAATTCCCTTCTGTTCAGAACATTCAGAGAACATAGGTCCGGAGATCTCACTTGTCCCATAGATATCATATGCGCGGACACCCATCGTCTCATAAATACGGGTCCGCATCGTCTCAGACCATGGTTCTGCACCGATGATCGCTGACCGAAGATGGGTATCCTTCTGAATTGAGATCCCCATCCGCTCTGCCGCCTCCCCGAGATGAATCAGGTATGAGGGTGTACAGGCGATTGCTGTTGCCTTTAAATCCTGCATCAGTTCGATCTGCCGCTCCGTGTTACCAACACTGGTCGGGAGAACCGTCGCACCGATCCGCTCAGCACCATAATGGAGGCCGAGGCCACCGGTGAAGAGGCCGTATCCGTAAGAAACCTGAATAACATCCCCTCGTCCAAGCCCGCATGAGGTGAGGGCACGGGCAAGCGAAGTCGTCCAGAGATCGAGATCCTTCTGAGTGTATCCGACAACAGTCGGTTTTCCGGTTGTTCCGGATGAGACATGGTACCTGACGAGTTCGTCCCGTGATGCACAGAAGATCCGATCAGGGTAGTTATCCCTGAGATCGCTCTTGTACATGAAAGGAAGGAGCCGGATATCTGCCAGCGTCCTGATATCATCGGGGTGAACACCCGCCTCCTTCATTCGTACATGGTAGAAGTCTGAGAAGCTGTACATCCGATAGATGAGCGTCTTCAGGAGGCGGTACTGGAGCTTTGACAGCTCATCCTTTGGCATCTCCTCGATTCTTGGATCCCAGCACCGCATCAGAGTCCACCCCTTCTGTCAACGACGCGTTTTGCCTTTCCTTCAAATCGGGGGAGTGAACCAGGTTCAACAAGCCTGACGGTCGTTCTGAGAGAGAGGGCATCATGGAGCTGCCTCGCGATCTGCTTCTGAAGGCCGACGAGATCGCATAGTTCACCTGAAAAGAGGGAACGGTTCATTTCAACATCAATCGTCATCTCGTCAAGGTGGTTAATCCGGTCGACATACACCATATACTGATCACCTACTTCCGGTATTCCAAGGAGAACGTGCTCAATCTGGGAGGGAAATACGTTTATCCCACGAATAACAAGCATATCGTCACTCCTCCCCATAATACGTGCGATTCTAAGCCCTCTTCCACAAGGACAATCATCTTCGAGGAACATTGTGATGTCACCGGTCCGGTAACGGATGAGCGGCATCGCCTCTTTTGATAATGATGTGATGACAAGCTCACCCTTCTCACCCAGTCCAAGCGTCTCACCAGTCTTTGGATCGATAATCTCGGGGAGGTAGCAGTCTTCCCAGATATGAAGTCCGTTCTGCTCCTGACATTCAAAAGCAACGCCAGGACCATACATCTCGCTCATCCCATAACTATCATACGCCTTAAGAGAGAGGCGTGACTCAAGTTCATTCCGCATCGTCTCAGACCATGCCTCCGCACCAAAGACACCGATCTTTAAGGAGTCCAGTGTTACACCCATCTCTTCAACAACTTCTGCTATGTGAAGAGCATATCCCGGCGTACAATGAATGGATGTTACCCCGAAGTCCCTGATCATCTCAATCTGACGTTTGGTGTTACCAGTCGCGCTTGGAACAACCATCATCCCCATCAGTTCAGCTCCGTAGTGAAAACCGAGGCCTCCGGTGAAGAGACCATAGTTTACTGCATTCTGAAAGATATCGTCAGGAGTGAGGCCGACCATCGTCAGGTTTCGTGCGATAAGACCGGCCCACATTTTGAGGTCATGTCTGGTATAACCAACTACTGTCGGTTTCCCGGTAGTCCCTGAGGTCGTATGTATTCGTACTATCTCACGCCTTGGAACTGCAAAGAACCCAAATGGATATCCTTCACGGAGGTCCGTCTTCTTTGTAAAGGGGAGTCGTTTAACGTCTTCTATCGTGTGGATATCGTCAGCCGACATCCCTGCCGCGCGGAGTCGTTCCTGATAGAAAGGAACCTTTTCAGCCTGAGAAACAGTCCATTTTAACTGTTTTGCCTGAAGTCTTTCAAGGTCCTCTCCACGGAGGGTCTCCATCTCTTTATCCCAGAACATTGCCATCCCTGTAATAGTATCAATCAAGGTGTGTGGTAAGACGCAATAGACTTATGTCAGATGTTGACACGGCACACGGTGCAGAGAATAGTGTGGGAATATTGATATAGCGTGGTGAAAGAAGGAGAGTGAGATATATGGTTGATAAAGCCGGGCTTGGAAGCCTTTTAGCAGGTCTGATCCTGATCGCACTCGGGGCATATGGTATTCTGATCTACCTTGATGAAGTCATCTCCGTGTTGAAGGGATCACTTGGAGTCATTGCGGTTTTAATCGGGATCTTCCTTGCGGTCATCGGTTTCTTCATAATG
>NZ_JAUSCG010000142.1 GCF_030651615.1 Methanocalculus sp. | reverse complement strand
AATTATGCTCGGTGTTGTAGTTGCAGTTCAGGCGGGCTTCGCAGTGGCTCTTCCCTCAACAACCTTTGGCCACTGGAAAGATGATTACTATAAAAGTAAGCTTGAATGGAGTTCTTTCAGGCGTTTCCTCTCAGATATGAGTATGATCAGGAAGTACAGCCCTGATGATATGAATATGTGGGGGATCTGGCTCATCTATGGTACAGCACTTGGTGTTGGAGATAATGTCCAGAAAGCAATGAAGGAGCTGAAGGTGGATGTCTCTCAGTCCGGGTACTATGTCCCGACATACTTCTGGTTTGCCGGATTCCACTCGATCAGAACCTTCACCCCGCCCTCACAGGCTGGCGCAGGTGGAGGAGGATTTGGTGCTGGCGGAGGCTTTGGCGGGGGAGGAGCAGGAGGAAGGTAAAATCCTCCTTTTTGTAGAAATTTTGACCGCTACTTCTTTTTTTCTGCACCAACCCTGATACTCACAATGCTTTCTGCGAGCTTTTTTCTCTCAGCTTCATTCAGTTCAATACCTATGATAATCTCCTGAAGCATCGGTTCGCTGATGATATGTTCAAACGGAAAGACCGTCTCTCCATGAATTGTCAGATCGATAAACCCTGCTCTTCTGATGCAGTCGAGGTACTCTTCCTTCAGGAGAGCTCCGGCAATACAGCTGGTATAGAGGAGTGATGAGTTTCGGATGGCTTCCGGGAGAGGTGCTGTTACGACGATATCAGAGACCATCAACCGCCCCCCGGGACGAAGCACACGGGAGATCTCAGAGAAGACCTGTGGTTTGTCGACGGAGAGGTTGATGACACAGTTTGAGATGACGACATCGATTGTTGCATCAGCTACCGGCAGGTGTTCAATCTCCCCGAGGCGGAACTCAACATTTGAATATCCTCCTTCACGGGCGTTTCGTCTGGCCCTCTCAAGCATATCGGCAGTCATATCGACGCCGATGACATGGCCGGTAGAGCCAACCCTCTGGCTTGCCAGGAAACAGTCGAATCCTGCACCTGACCCAAGATCGAGGACGTTGTCACCCTCTTGTAATGATGCAAGAGCCACCGGGTTTCCGCACCCAAGACCGAGATCGGCTCCTTCGGGGACGACCAATTGATCCTCTTCCGTATAGCCGATTGCGGTACTGACAGCCCCACTGCAGCAACCGGTGCCGCATCCGCATCTCCCTGTATCCTTGCGGGCAATCATTCCATACTCTTCACGCACACGCTTTCTCATATCTTCTGGATCTGTCAATTGTTCTTCACCTCGATTCACCTGATCTGATCTTTTCATGCACCGTATGTACAAGAGACGAGATGGAGCGGTCAAGATACTCCTTTCTGATCAGGGTGATGCAGCAGACCGACCCTTCGGTTTCTGAGAAGATAACAGCGAACCGGTCACCCGGTGAGATCCCTGCCCGCTCCCGCAGTTCTTTTGGAAGTACCATCTGTCCACGCCCATCAACCGTGACGATTCCTTCAACCGAACAGGTACAGGGGTTTTCGGGTCTGCATCCGCCACGTTCTTCATCTCTTTGATCTGTCATAGGTCTCATACTGATCATGTGGTTTGAAGATATAATAATTCTGATCATACTGATTAATCAGAATAAACGGATCAATCACTCTTCCACCCGGGCTTTCGTATTGCATACGTGATAAGAGGAATTGAAATAATAACCATCATGAGAAGGGCCATCCCTGCGATATACATCGGATTTAATGGTGTGCCATTTCCATCTGGTGAAAGGAAAGTGATCAGTTCAATGCCGAGTATGGTCACTATTCCGATACCTGATATGATCCAGAAGATCCCTTTCACCAGAACGGAATGATACCCGTTTACTGAAAAGAGCCTCTTCCTGAGCTTAATCGCTGAGAGAATGAGGATCAGATACGCCACGAGATAGATATGCGTCAGAAGAGAGAGGAGTACCCAGTATGCATCATTCACACCGGGGATGAGTGCAAAGATGATACAGAAGACTGAAACAGCTACTGCCTGAACGATCAGGGTATGGGATGGGATACCATTCTCATTAATGTACTGCATATAACGAGGGAGGGAGCCATTTCGTGCGGTTTCTGTCATTCCGCGTGCAGGTGCCAGAATCCATGAGTTGATCTCACCGAGTGTTCCGGCCATGATAAGCAGGATCACGATGGTCAATAGCCATCCGGCAGCAATCTGGTCGAAGAGGAATGAGAGGGCTTGCAGCAGTCCTGCGGCGAAACTGATCTCTTCACGCGGAATGACCACAGCAATCGAGAGGGAACAGAGTGTGTTGACAAGGACACAGAAGAGGCCTGCGATAAGGATCGTCGGCAGATAATTACGTTTTGGGTTCTTGAGATCTCCAAGGTGGCCGGCTGATGCTTCTATTCCGAAGAAGGGGTTTACAAATGCCGCTACCATCGCAAGTGCGGATAATGATGCCAGATCAGGGATGATCGTCCCAATGGTGAATGAGAGATCGATCGCTGATCGGTTTCCTGAGATGAGATGAAATCCAGCCATTCCGATGATCAGAACCGCAGGTAAAAACACCCCGATGATGACACAGATAGTACTGAACCTGGTAGATGTCTTAAGACCCCTCATGCTGATGATTGTTGCCCCCCAGAAGAAGATGAGCGACACGATGAGTATGTAGAGTTTATTCTCGGAGAGTTCCGGGAGGAAGATATAGGCGATTGCACTGGAGATGAAACTCAGGAGAAGGACCGAGACGATGATCAGGTGCATCCACTGGATAAAAATAGCAGAAAAACCCCACCGTTCTCCGAAAGCCTCTTTCACCCAGGCATAGAGGCCCCCCTCAACCGGATATGCAGTGCCGAAGAGTTTGAGGATGAGGGTGATCGGGAGGAGAAAACCGATTGTTGTAATGAAGAAGTAGAAGAGGATATTCATCCCGGTCATCGCCTGCATCGGCAGGCTTCGCAGACTGATGATGATCGAGGCGGTCACCATCGCGAAGGTGAAGAATCCAAGACGATATGCTCTTCCCATAGTTATTGTGAATCGCATTCAGTTCCTATGAAGCCTCCGATCCTGTATTCTGAGGAATGTCGGATCGTGAGATTCATTGCTTTTTATTTCCCAAGGGGTACCTCATATGATCCTTGAAGAGATGATCGTCTTTGATTCTGAAGAGGACGCAAATACGTTCTGTACTTTCGTACATGGTCTGGGTGCCCAGGTTAAGAAGACCTTCCGTGGTATTGCCTTTATTGAAGATATTGTCACCTGCAGTCTCAATGGATATATCGACTGGCTATCTGAGATGATCAAAAGCACGTCGGAAGAGGATGATCCCTATTCCGTGGATGAGATACAACGCTTTGAGAAACATCTGAATCTACTTAAAAGAACAGATGGAAAACTGAGAGATATTCTGAGTGGAAAAGAGATCGGTGATATCATCTACACCCGTGAGACTGTTCAGAAGGCAATTCTCTCTCTTCTCGCGCTTCCAAATGAAGAGAAGGCTCAGAGTCTCTTTCAATCACCAGAAGATAATGATGTCTGGATTCCTATTGATATCATGCTCAGGGATAATCATGTCGTTGTGGAATCCCCTGAAGGCTATCGCCTCGATCGGATAATTGACCCGGGCGATCTTCTCTATCAGAATACACCCGCATCCGAATCAGATGCATACAAAAAAGCAGGAGCATCACATGGATGCAGTTATTCTGCTAATCACTCGATCGATCCTGAGTGTGTCGTCATCAGCGGACCGGCTCTCTATCTCTGTGATAGGGAAAATAAGATAACCGATCTCCTTGATACACTGTCAGTCGATGAATCATCTCTTGATCTCTTCTATCAGAACTATTACACGAAACGACAGATACTCTTCTCCCTTATCGATCTGGTGACCGGGAGCGGAGTGATATCGCTTGATACTCTCACAAGAGAGATGGCAGGCTTCTCATGGCCTGGCGAAGATGGGGAGCCCGGATTCGACATTAATCTTTCACCCGTAATGACAAAGACGATCGTGG
>NZ_JAUSCG010000094.1 GCF_030651615.1 Methanocalculus sp. | reverse complement strand
ACCATCTGTATGCCGGGTACAACGGGCGGTTGAAGCAAGTACATCCTGATCAAATAGCCCAAAAATCCGTTCAGTTGCTCCGTCTGCCTTCTGGCCCCGGTACTCGCGCCAGAGCGTTTCTGCGAGGGGAAACTCTTCTGGTTTTAGCTCTCGGATGACCTCTGCCATTGTATCGATACTCCGAATATACGTACCTGGAAATCTCACCAGATAGAGATTTCGGTCTATTTCACCAAAATAAGGAGAGTGCCGGTTCTCTGCCGGCTTTTTTTGATCAGTCGATCTTCTCTTTTGAGATCATCTTGATATCAGTTGTATCGATGTTTGACTGAACTGTCTTTAAGATCTCCTGAACGGAGGTTACGGTATCTTTTCCGGGCATCTCGCCGAGGATATCTTCAGAGAGCTCGATCAGGCTTCGTGTATCTTCATCGTCGATATCCTCTGTTGCACCGAGGTACCTCGCACTCTGTTTAATGAGGCTTGAGAGCTCGAACGGGAAGATTATCTTGGTCGCCTGGCCATCAGCCATCTTCTTCAGTGCATCAAGGGAGAGGACCGTGATGGCACGCTTATCAAGCGGACGGGCTCCAAGGGCAAGGATACGGAGACCCTGTGCATCTCCCTGGGCCATCAGAATTTTACTCTGCCGTTCACCCTCGGCTCTCAGAATCTTACTCTGCCGCTCACCTTCTGCTTCGAGGATCATGCTCTGACGAAGCCCCTCTGCTGACAGGATCGCTGCACGCTTCTGTCCGTCTGCCCGAAGAATTGCTGCACGACGTTCACGCTCAGCCGATGTCTGCTCAGTCATCGCCTGCTTGACAGCACCGATCGGGTCGACCTCTTTGATCTCAACCCGCTCAACCTTGACACCCCACTGATCTGTCTCACGGTCGAGCATATCACGGAGTTTTGTATTGATAAGATCCCGGTTGTACAGGACCTCATCAAGTTCCATATCTCCGATTATTCCACGAAGACTGGTCTGGGCAAGTGCTACCGTTGCGGATTTGTAGGCTGCCACCTCAAAGTATGCCTTCTCGGGATCCATCACACGGACATAGATGATCGCATCAACATTTGTCGGTGAGTTATCTTTAGTGATAACCTCCTGTGATGGTACGTCAATAACCTGTGTCCGGAGATCCAGTTTGATTACTTCTGTAATGAATGGGATGATCCAGCGAAAACCGGGGTTCATCCTTCCTGTATAGGTTCCAAGACGGATGGTAAGCCCCTGCTGGTATGGCTGTACAATGACAACACCGCGGGCAAATATGAATACAATAATCAGAATGAGAATGATTGTAACGAAACTATCTATCAGAGCCATTTATCGAACCTCTTCTACAATAACATGCACTCCCTCGGAACTAATGACACGGATTGTCGTTCCGGGGGAGAGTATTCTTTTTGTTGAGCGTGCACTCAACTCGACACCGGAGATCGAGACCTTCCCTGAGAGATCGTCAGACTTCACTTCAACCAGCACTTTCCCTTCCTTCCCGACCAGTGAGTCTCTACTCATTGTCGTCGGAAGTTGATCCGGAGAGAGTCGACGATACAGGAGAACTGAGAGGCTGGCGGCAATCAGGGCGGCTGCCACTCCGATCAGGATTCCCCAGGCACTGCTGAATACATCAATGCCCATGAGGAACATCACCCCAAGGACGATCATCGTAGTGCCCGGAACCGCAAAAAAGAAGCCCGGATTGATGGCTTCAATAAGGAGGAGAAGAGCACCGATGACGATCAGCGCAAAATACAGGTTGGTCTCAAGCACCATACAGACAAATGGGACTGTGAATGTATAATGCTTCCCCATCAGACATTTATCTGATAAGACGGGCGATCTTCACTCCTTTTGGAACTCCGAGAATGCGTGCAATCGGCTCGCATTTGACCATCATCAGGTATGCAACAGGAGGGAGATTTGAATAGTCGGAGAGGGACTCATAATTAGCAAGTCCCTTTGAGATGATCAGGGTTGCCTTCTTAATGGCTGAGGCAAGATCCGGTGGTATAAGATCGAGATTGATGCCAAGTTCCGCTCCTCCGCCGGTTGTGGTCAGGTGGTCGGCGACCTCTTCGATTCCTGCATCCCGTGCCTCATCAAGGGTGGCATCATTTAATATTGGTGCGTCCTTAACGGCGACTGTGACATGCGCACCGAGGTGTTTCAGCTCCTCAATGAGAATTTTGTCAAAAAGGATCTCTCCGGTATTGTCGGTTAAATAGAAGACGCGGCGGGTAAGCTTGGCGATCTCTTCGGAGTCGTCATGATAGAGCCCTTTAGAAAATTCGTGCCTGAAGTAGTTTGTAAAGTCTTCAGAGATCGAATGTCCGAGAACTCCATAATCCATTGCGTTTCCAATGACTGCAGCACAAACTGCTGAATTAAAATCGGAAATAAGAGGCCGGATCTTTGCAACTACATCACGTGCGGCCAGGGTATCTTTATATTTCAGGGTTCGATAGGGATCAGTTGACCCTACTGTTCTATAACAACACCGGTGGACGGCACCTGCAATAACCGGTGCCGGAACGTCATCATTCCAGATGGTGTCGAGTAATGACCTGGCAGCTCTTTGGGCCTCTTCAATCGTCCCTTTATCCTCTGTACAGAGTGCTGCTTGAAATTGCACGCGGGAGAGGAGACAATCCCGACAGTCGTCAGTAATTCTCATAAGATCAACCTGATATGATAGAAAGAGTAGAATGGGGCCACTGCGATTTGAACGCAGGTCAGAAGACCCCCAGTCTCCTAGGATGGCCAGGCTACCCTATGGCCCCGTGTTACCAATATTCGATAGTATTACTTATGTAGTTTGCTCTTTTTTCTCGAGTAATCTGATAATCATCGGTCTGATCCCATCTGTTTAACGGGTTGGTTCATCCCTGAACAATTGTGTGAAACCAAAAAGGTATTTATGTGTAGAGTTAAACAGTCTCTATTCTTCTTTAGCACGTTCATTACTTATGATCAGAATGATATTGAATTGATCATCGGGGTTCGTGCTGCAGAAATAGTGCCGCGAAATAGTATTGGAGATTGTACCAGATGTCATCAACAGGTTCATTAAAGCAGAAGATTCGTCAGTTTATCGACGAGATTTTGACTGTTCCGGGAGTGGATGAGTGTGCACTCGTTTCAAACGATGGTATTCTCATCGGAAAAACCTTCGAAGACTCTATTTCCGCTCAATCATTTGGGGCAATGTGTGCAACAATGATCGCTTCTTCAGAAGCGGCTGCATCGGTTGTCAACATAGAATCTCCATCATGGGTTCTGGTGAAAGGGGCCGCAAAGACGATTATAGTCGTTGGTGCTGGTCCACGACTCCTGATTGCTGTCATCGCAGCCAGAGATGTCGACCCGGAGGTCACCTGTTCTGCCCTCCTTGGTATTGGGGAGCGTATTGGGGGAGCGCTCTGATGAAGGCGACAGTTCTTGTGATTGATGATAATCCGGCAATTGTCGAGGTCTTTGTGACTATGCTAAAGCGTGGTGGTTACGAGACGTATTCTGCGAGTGGTGGTGAAGAAGCCCTTCACCTTCTTGAAGATCTCTCTCCGGATCTGATCCTCCTCGATATCATGATGGAACCGATGGACGGCTGGGAGACGCTGGAAAATATAAAATTAGATCCGGCAACACGTGATATTCCTGTGCTGATGCTGACTGCAAAACAGCTCACACCTGATGAAGCCCAGGAATATGGTATGTATATCGAGGATTATGTCATCAAGCCGATCACGCATAAAGAGCTCTATGACTCGATTGAACATGTCCTCAAGCGCAAAAGTGATATTACCGATGGAATCAGGATTGCAGAAGAGCGGGGTATCAACGCTGTCCTGGTCTCAGAATATGCGCGCCTTGTAAAGAGTGTCGATGTGAATAAACGGCTCATCCGCATTCTTGAAAATACCTATTCCTTAAAGGATCCAAGGACCGGAAGTGTTGACAAGATAGAGAATGCGATAAAAGGGATGAAGAATGGCCTCGCCCTGCAGGAATCCCGTCTTGAACAACTCAGGTCCCAGATTGGGATCTAAATATCTTTTTTTTTTTAAAAAAAACCCGCTCCTCTTACCCGGATGGGCTCTCATATTCTGTCTTTCCAACCACATAGATTGCTAAGGTAAGGACGGCAATCATCCCGATGATCGAAATTGCATCCACGATCTGTATCTGTTCGACATTCAGGATCAGTACTTTTCTGACCATTGCAGTCAGCCCCGCGATCAGGATCGGCCGGACCATTATCTTTTTTGTCCGGAAGTACTCGGTGACGGTCTCAAGCACTTCGACGACGATGATCGTCAGAAGAAGGACATGCAGGACATCAAGGATGCCTGCAATGAGATCTCCTCCAGAGAAGATGGTCAGTATCAGATAGACTGCATCCAGGAATGTCAGGAGTGCGATGATTATTAAGAGGATGGCGATAAGGGTGTAAATGAAGAGGGTGCTCTTCGTAATCGCTGAAATGATCGCTCTCATTGTGGGGGTTAGATGTTCGTACTCTGCCACGTTTCTTCTTCCTCCGATGAGTGAGTAACTCCTTCATGCGCGGTAGAGAAAAAGATGCCGATCATATCGTGACCGATTCCAACTCACGGATCTTATCTCCCTGTATCTTCTCCAATACAGAATGAAAAATAACAAACTATTTATGCTACCATGGCCTTTTCATAATGCTAGGTTTCATTGACCGGTGGGTCCGTAGCTCAGTCAGGTAGAGCGCCTGGCTTTTAACCAGGTGGTCGGGGGTTCAAATCCCCTCGGGCCCGTTTCCACGGTCAAAACTGTGGTTTTTAAGCGGTGAGATCTCTGAACATCATCCTATTCAACACTATTTAAAGGGGCTAATTATTGATGGGCACCAGGTTAAATGTTCTGATGCATGATATGGTGCCAAAGCATCAGATCATGAACGATGAAGAATTGCGCACTCTCCTTACTGATTATAATGTCGCGATGGAGCAGTTGCCAAAGATATATCATGACGACCCGATTGTTAAAGCTATCGAAGCACTGCCGGGAACTGTTATCCGTATCACCCGTAAGAGCCATACGGCAGGTGAAGCGGAAGCGTATCGCCTTGTCGTAAGAAGACCCAAGAAATAATCGGAGATGATCCATCTGATTGATAGAAGCGTATTATCGCAGGCATATTTTTCCAAAGACCATGTTGCACGTCACCAGTTCGAGTCCTTTAACAACTTTTTAGAGTTCAATCTTCAGAAGGTCGTCGATGAACAGCGCGTTATTGAAACGGATATTGAACATCGTGGCAAGAACAATGAAGCAGTATGGGTTGAACTTGGAAAGATCCGGGTTGAGAAACCGATCGTCAGGGAAGCTGACGGTTCACAGAGCGAACTCTTCCCGACAGAGGCACGGCTTCGTAATCTGAATTACGCAGCGCCGATGATCCTCGAGATGACACTCTGTCAGGGTGAAGAGCGGTATGACCCAATCGAAACGACCATCGGGCAGCTTCCGGTCATGATTGGATCCAGGGCCTGCAACCTTTTCGGCCTTACCGATGAGGAGAGGGTTGAACGCGGCGAGGATCGTCTTGATTCCGGCGGGTACTTCATCGTTAATGGAACCGAGCGGGTTCTGATGACGCTTGAAGATCTTGCATCCAACAAGATCATGACCGAGTTTACCGAACGATACAATGAGCAGATTCATGTATCGAAGGTCTTTTCACAGTATCGTGGTTACAGGGCTCTTGTTGTTGTTGAGAAGAATAAGAAGAACCTCCTTGATGTCTCATTCCCCTCAGTTGCCGGACACCTCAAGTTCTCAGATCTTATGCGTTCTCTTGGTCTTGAGACCGACTCCGATATTGTTACGGCAGTCTCTCTTGATGAGGATATCCTCACCTACATGATGCAGAATCTTGAAGCTGCGGAATGCAGTTGTGTTGAAGAAGGGGTTATGTATGTCGGCAAAAAACTTGCTCCGAATCAGACAAAAGAGTACCAGAAGAAGAGGGCTGAATTTGTCCTTGATAACTACCTCCTTCCGCACCTGAATTACCTCATCTCACCATCCCTGAAAGAGGGAGATCCCGGTCATGCCGAGATGGTTCTGAATGTGAGGCTTGCCAAGGCCCATTTCCTCGGCCGTATGGCTGAGGCCTGCTTCCATCTCGCATTGAAGAAGAGAAAGACCGATGACAAGGATCACTACTCGAACAAGAGGCTGAAGCTTGCAGGAGATCTTATGGAAGATCTCTTCAGGATCTCACTCAACCGATTGACAAGGGATGTCAAATATCAGCTTGAACGGGCCAGCATGCGTCACCGTGATCTCTCTATACAAACAGCTGTCAGGGCAGATGTCCTGACCGAGCGTCTCCTTCATCCTCTTGCAACCGGCAACTGGGTAGGCGGAAGAACCGGTGTCTCCCAGCTCCTTGATCGTGTCGATCATATGTCGGTCATCTCTCACTTACGGAGGGTTATATCGCCGCTCTCCCGTTCACAGCCGCACTTCGAGGCGCGAGATCTTCATCCCACCCAGTGGGGTCGAATCTGCCCCTCCGAAACGCCGGAAGGGCCAAATTGTGGTCTCGTCAAGAACTTCGCCCAGCTCGTTGAGGTGAGTAAGGGTGTTGAGGATGAAGAGGAGATTAAACAGGTGCTCTTCAGCATTGGTGTAGCACCACTCAGAGGTGAACTTCAATGATGGCGAAAGGTCGTATCTTTGTCGATGGCGCCCTTATCGGTGTTGTTGATGATGCAAAGGCACTCGCAGCCAGAATCCGCCAGCTCAGACGACGCGGCGAGATCTCAACTGAAATTAACGTTTCATTTAAAGAGTACAGCAACGAGGTTGTCATCAATACAGATCGCGGTCGTGCTCGCAGACCCCTTATCGTACTCGAGAATGGAAAGACGATCATCAATGATGAGGATATCGAAAAGATCCGTGCGGGAGAGTATACCTTTCAGGATATGGTCTCGCAGGGGAAGATCGAGTATGTGGATGCTGAAGAGGAGGATGATCTCTTCATCTCCGTCAGTCAGGAGGGTATCACCCCTGAACATACTCATATGGAGATTGATCCCCAGCTGATCCTCGGAATTGGTGCAGCCCATGTTCCGTTCCCTGAACACAATGCATCACCCCGTGTCACGATGGGTGCAGGGATGGTGAAACAGGCCCTTGGACTGGCCCAGGCAAACATGAAGCTTCGGCCCGATACTCGTGGCCATATGCTTCACTATGGGCAGAAACCACTTGTCAAGACTCAGGCGGCTGAACTGATTGGATCTGAAGAGCGACCGCAGGGATATAACCTCGTTGTTGCTATCCTCAGTTATGAAGGATATAATATTGAAGATGCGCTCATCTTCAATAAAGCCTCAATCGAACGTGGACTTGGCCGATCCCATTTCTTCAGGACATACGAAGGAGAAGAGCGAAGATATCCTGGCGGTCAGATCGATCGGATTCAGATCCCTGATGAAGATGTATCGGGGTCTCATGGCGAGGATGCATACAGAAATCTCGATTCTGATGGTATCATCAGTCCGGAGACTGTTGTAACCGAGAAGTCTGTTCTTATTGGAAAGACCTCTCCCCCAAGGTTCCTTGAAGAGCCGACGGCTGAACTGATCTCGGTTGAGAAGCGGAGGGATACTTCGGTTACGATGAGGAGCAACGAGCATGGTATCGTTGATACAGTTATCCTTACCGAGGGAGAGAACTCATCCCGCCTTGTCAAAGTTCGTACCCGTGACCTCAGAGTGCCGGAGATTGGTGATAAGTTTGCATCCCGACACGGGCAGAAGGGTATTATCGGTCTGATCACACCCCAGGAGAATATGCCCTTCACCGAGGCTGGTATCAGCCCTGATCTCGTCATCAACCCGCATGCCATCCCGTCACGTATGACCATCGGTCACATGATTGAGATGATTGGTGGGAAGGTCGGAAGTCTTCAGGGGCGCAGGATCGATGCAACACCATTCCGTGGAGAGAAAGAGTTTGCACTCAGGAAGGAACTGCAGGGACTCGGTTTCTCCCACACCGGAAGAGAGGTGATGTATGATGGAATCACCGGCAGACGGTTTGCCGCTGATATCTATGTGGGAGTGATCTTCTACCAGAAGCTCTACCATATGGTCTCAACAAAGATGCATGCACGTTCCCGTGGACCAGTACAGGTGCTGACTCGTCAGCCGACCGAAGGTCGTGCACGTGAGGGAGGTCTCCGTTTCGGTGAGATGGAGCGTGATGTTATGATCGGCCACGGTGCAGCGATGGCCTTAAAAGAGCGTCTCCTTGATGAGTCGGATGCCGTTAAAGAATGGGTCTGTGCTCAGTGCGGTATGATCGCGATGTATGATGCAAAGCGAAAGATAACGTGCTGCCTTGCCTGCGGTGCAGAGACGGATATTTATGAGGTCGAGATGAGTTACGCCTTCAAACTTCTGCTTGATGAGATGATCAGTATGGGTATTGCACCACGACTGAAGTTAGAGGATATTGTCTGAGGTGATTGTGCAATGCCAAGTCCAAAGCGAATAGGTAAGTTAGATTTTGGTCTTCTTTCACCAAAAGATGTCAGAAAGATGAGTGTATGTAAGGTGATCTGGCCTGACACCTATGACGATGATGGTTTTCCCTACAGCAAGGGTCTGATGGACCCAAGCCTTGGTGTCATCGATCCGGGTCTTCGGTGCAGAACCTGTGGTCAGAAGTCCGGTGATTGTCCGGGTCATTTTGGCCATATTGATCTCGCTAAACCGGTCATTCATGTCGGCTACACTCGTTTAATCAGAAAACTCCTCAGAGTAACCTGCAGAAATTGTGGGCGACTTCTCCTCGAACCTCAGGAGATCGATAAATTCTCTGCCCTTGAAGAGGACCCCTTCTCGACCGATGTCGTTTCTGAGAAGGATATCAAGAAGGAACGTGTCTGCCCTCACTGTGCCGATCAGCAGATGAAGGTGAACTTTGAAAAGCCCACCACCTTCATGGAGGTATGGACTGAGGATGGCCGGAAGGTAGAGCACAAGCTGACACCTGCAGATATTCGGGCAAGGCTTGAGCGTGTTCCTGATGACGATCTCCGAATCCTTGGAATTGATGCAACTGTTGCACGTCCCGAATGGACGATTCTGACTGTCCTGTCAGTTCCACCTGTAACAATGCGCCCATCTATTATCCTTGAGAATGGTCAGCGTTCAGAGGATGATCTCACCCATAAGCTCGTTGATATCATCAGGATCAACCAGCGGTTTAAAGAGAATCAGGATGCGGGGGCACCTCAGCTGATCATTGAGGATCTCTGGGAACTGCTCCAGTACCATGTGACAACCTATATGGATAACGAGGTTGCCGGATGCCCACCTGCACGACATCGTTCCGGCCGTCCATTAAAGACCCTCTCCCAGAGACTGAAAGGAAAAGATGGTCGTTTCAGAGGGTCGCTCTCTGGAAAACGTGTTAACTTCTCTGCCCGTACTGTCATCTCACCTGATCCGAACCTCTCCGTATCTGAGCTCGGTATTCCGCTTGCGATTGCAAACGAGATGTCGATCCCGGTAAGGGTGACAAGAGAGAATATCGAGGAGCTTCGTGAGAGGATCCTTGTTGGGCCTGAACGCCCGACAATGCGAGATCCCTGTGGTGCAAACTATGCGATCCGCCCGGATAAACGGAGACTCCGTCTTCATGGAGGCTCCGGCCCGCTTGACAACCGTGAGATGGTTGCATCGATGCTCGAAGTCGGATGGACAGTTGATCGTCAGCTTCGTGACGGTGATATAGTCCTCTTCAACAGGCAGCCGTCACTTCACCGGATGAGTATCATGTCTCACCGGATCAAGCTGATGGGTGATCGGACATTCAGACTGAATCCTGCGGTCTGTCCTCCATACAATGCGGACTTTGACGGGGATGAGATGAATATGCATGTTCCGCAGACCGAAGAGGCACGAGCTGAAGCCTTCCTTCTTGCCTCGGTTCAGGAGAATATCCTCTCCCCGCGTTTTGGCGGTCCGATCATCGGTGGTATCCATGACCATATCTCCGGGATCTTCCTGCTGACACACGAGACACAGTGGTTCACAAAGAAGGACGCTCTCTATCTCTTAAAGCATGCAAATATCGATTTCCTTCCAAAACCAGGCAAAGTAGAGGACGGTATTGCATACTGGAGCAATAAACAGGTCTTCTCCCAGATCCTGCCGAGAGGGCTTAACATGGTCTATCGGGCAACTTCATGTAAGAACTGCCCCGAATGTAAAAATGACCTCTGTGAACGAGATGCTTTTATACGGATCATCGATGGTGACCTCATAGCCGGGACGATCGATAAGAAGTCTGTCGGTGCGTTTGATGGTGCTATCATGAACCGGATCATTCGTGAGCAGGGTCTTGGACGCGCCCGCCAGTACATTGACGATATGACAAAGCTCTCGATCCGGAGTATCATGTTCATCGGTTTCTCTTTTGGAATTGATGATGAAGATCTCAGCAGGACCGAGTATGGTCAGATCCGTGATCTCCTTGACGAGGCAGAGGTCGATGTCGAGAAGAGAATTCGGATCTATAATGATGGTCAGCTTGAACCGATGCCGGGAAGAACTGCTGAAGAGACACTGGAGATGCAGATTATGCAGGTCCTCGGAAAAGCCAGGGATAAAACCGGTGATATCGCAGGTCGTCACCTTGGTCTTGGCAACTCTGCTGTGGTCATGGCAGTCTCCGGTGCACGTGGTTCGATGCTGAACCTGACACAGATGGCCGGTTGTATCGGCCAGCAGTCGGTTCGTGGTGAACGTATCGTTCGAGGATATGAAGGGAGAACCCTTCCCCACTTTAAGAAGTACGATCAGGGCGCCGGTGCGCATGGTTTCATCCGAAACTCGTATAAGAGTGGAATATCCCCTACCGAGTTCTTCTTCCATGCAATTGGTGGTCGTGAAGGTCTCGTCGATACTGCAGTCAGGACGTCCCAGAGCGGGTACCTCCAGAGGAGGCTGATCAATGCTTTACAGGATCTGAAGGTTGCCTATGACGGAACAGTCAGGACGACCGGAGGCCGGATCATACAATTCCAGTTCGGAGAAGATGGAACCGATCCGACGAAGAGTGCATTTGGAGATCCCGTCGATGTCAAAGGTATCGTTGAGAGTGTATTGAAGGAGGAGGTCTGAGATGAACGGTCAGTATATTGAGAGGCTTGCCTCCATTTCACTCCCTGAGACGATCAGGGATCTTATCACCACCTGGCTTGCAGCGCGTGAAGTGGATGAGGATGTATTCGAACGTATCCTCAGAAGAATTATTCGTATTCATGAAGCTTCTCTTCCTGTCAAGACGCATGATCAGCTGGTCTCTCTCCTCCTTAAAAGAGAGGAAAAGGACTCTCCTGTTACAGATGAGCAGTTTGATGAGATCCTTATGCGTGTCGTGAAGGAGTACGGGCAGACCCGGATAGAACCCTGTGAGGCGGTTGGGATCATCGCAGCGCAATCTATTGGTGAGCCTGGTACACAGATGACCATGCGTACCTTCCATTATGCCGGTGTCGCAGAGATTAACGTGACACTTGGTCTTCCGCGTCTCATTGAGATCATGGATGCCAGAAAGGAGCCTTCAACCCCGACGATGACGATCTATTTAGAAGATGGATATCGTGATGACAGGGATAAGGCTCGTGAGGTCTCCTGGGATGTCGAAGCGTCACCGCTCCATGAGTTTGGTGATATCACAACAGATATGGAGAATATGCGCGTCATCGTCACCTTAAACAAAGCGGTCTGTGATAAACGCAGGATCAAGGTCTCTGAGATTCTTGAGCGCGCTCCGGCAAAGATCCGTGAACGGCGCCATTACCGTGATTTTGAATTTGAGGTGAATGAACCTGAAGGTATCATTCGTTTCCTTCCAAAAGACCCGTTAAGTTACCAGAATCTCTTCCAGCTCGTAGAACATGTCAGAAATGTTATCGTTCAGGGTATCGATGATATCAGGCGAGTCGTTGTTCGAAAAGAGTCAGGAGAGTATATCCTATATACTGAGGGGTCTAACCTTAAGGACGTATTCGAGGTAGAGGGCGTGGATACCTCACGTACCCGCACGAATAATATCAACGAGATCTCTCAAATTCTCGGAATCGAGGCCGCACGGAATGCGATCATTCATGAAGCGAACAGTACGCTTCGTGAACAGGGTATCGGTGTTGATGTCCGCCATATCATGCTTGTCGCTGATATGATGTGCATGGATGGCGAGGTCAAACAGATCGGGCGTCACGGTATCGCTGGAGAGAAGGAAAGTGTCCTCTCACGTGCGGCATTTGAGGTGACGGTGAATCACCTCCTCGATGCTTCGATTGCGCATGAGTTTGATGAACTCTGCGGTGTGACAGAGAACGTCATCGTTGGTCAGCCGATCCAACTCGGAACAGGTGATGTTCGTCTGGTCGTTAAACCGATGAGACAGATCACCAGAACAGGTGAAAACTAATGGATTTCAATGCATCTTTACGCAGGGCAATGAAGACCGGAACGGTCACGCTCGGTCGGAACAGTACAGAATCGAGTATTCAAGAGGCAACAGCCCGACTCGTTATAATTGCGAAGAACTGCCCGGAAGACTTTAAAAAATTTGTTGAAGGACAGGAGAATGTCGCTGTTTACCAGTACAACGGCTCAGGCCGCCAGCTTGGTAAGGAGTGCGGAAAGGATTTCATCGTCAGTGCACTTGCTGTCATCGATGCCGGTGAGTCCGACATCCTCAACCTTCAGAGAGCCTAATATGTCGGAAATAACTTTAACTGAAGACTGCATGCGGTTGATCTCAC